>JQCU01000239.1:0-42118 GCA_000761495.1 Acinetobacter idrijaensis | reverse complement strand
AATTGAAAAGATTTAGAATATTAAGTGAACGCTATCGAAATAGACGGAAAAGATTCGGTTTACGCATTAACTTAATTGCTGCACTCGTAAACCGGATAAACTTGCAATAATGACTTTCGCAAGAGATCTATTTTTGAAAATTAAAAACATGGAAGAATTGAAATATATTTATATACAGAATATTGAACAAGCATTATCGCGTTTAAAAGTTACAAAAGAATTTTTAGAAATTTATTTAAATTCCTCAAAGCAAGCTTATTTAGAGTCTGCAATACTTCAGTTGAGGAAAACTTTAGAATTATTAGCTTTTGCTGCTATAGCTCCAAATAAAACAGAGTATGCAAAATTTAGGTTAAAAGCTGAAAGTCGTAATGATTACCGTAAAGATTATAAAGCTAGCACTATTGTCAAAATATTAAAAAATATCAATAAAGATTTTTATCCTATTCCTTTATCAGAACCCTTTCTTGTCAAGGAAGGGTATTATCACTTTGAAAGACAAAAAGAGAATTTTTTAACGATTAATAATTTCATCAGATTGTATGACAAATTAGGTAAATATCTTCATGCAGATAATCCATGGGGACATGATAAAAATTTAAAAAATTTTGTTGATACATTACCTAAAGAAATTAAAGCAATAGAATCATTATTGTCATTGTATTTTACAACTATAAGAACCGATAATTTTATCGGTGTATGGGTTATCAAAACTACCAGTGATCCTATCTCAGTTGAGGTTACGGTAGGTTATGCTAATGAAGATTTTTCAATTAAATAACTTGAAACGGATAATTTTATGAAACTCAACTCATTCTCCCCAATCCTTGAAGATGATGAACTGCATCTTCCTGAACTGGTGTACTGGGCTTCTTTAGGCGATGTTGAACAGGTCGAGCAAGGCTTACAGAAAGGTCTGGACGTTAACTCTGCCGACGAAGAAGGCTATAGTGCTTTACAGGCCGCTGCTGAAAATGATCATCTGGAAGTGGTCAAACTCTTGGTCAGCAAGGGTGCTGATATTGCACATCGCAGTCCTAATACTGCTTTAGAATTGGCCGAAATGGCCGGAAATAAAGACGTTGTGACTTATCTGAAAAGTCTGGCCGGTGGTGTCTGAATATAAAAAAGAACCTCAAATTTGAGGTTCTTTTTTATGGTATGAGCTTAGGCAGCATCACCTTCAAGCTCTTTTAAGATCGCTTCATTGAAAGCCGGTAAATCATCCGGATTACGTGAAGTAATCAGTACCCAGTCGCCAGTATTGCAGCGGTGAACCTGTTCATCGACCCATTTTCCACCGGCATTTTCCAGATCCAGCTTGATGCTCTTATATGAAGTCAGATTCTTGTCTTTGATACGCTGTGCATCAATCAAGGTCCATGGCCCATGACAGATCGCGGCAATCGGTTTGTGATTATCGGCAAAATGCTGAATGATTTTTTGCGCATCCTGATTGATTCTCAAGGTATCCGCATTGACTGTACCGCCGGGAATCACCAAAAGATCATAATCATCCAGATCGACGTGTTCAAGACTGGTATCCGGCGTATATTGGGTGGCAGCTTTGGTATCACCTTTGACCGTCGCGACATCTTCATTTTTTTCGGCAGCATGAATCACTTCAAAACCTTTGGACTTTAGAAAATTTAAAGGCTCAGTGAGTTCATCATGTTCAATGCCTTGATTAGATGTAATAAAGAGGACCTTTTTTACCATGATTGCTGTTCCTAAAAAATGCGAGGATTTTTAGCTTAACAACAAGGGGATTCTTACAATGTTGGAGTTTTAGCTCGGAACTGTTAAGCAATGATAAATAAAATAATAGGCAGAAAAAAAAGCCCCGACATCCTGTCGGGGCTTTTTCGTATCTCGTGATTTAGGTATAACTCCTGTCGTACCTCACGTCCTGGTGTTGCGATGTTATTCTTGTTTTTAGGTCTTCTGGAGCATCCTGCTCTCTATGTTTATAAAGTAATACACATCCCGGTGGCGCACTAGCAGCAGATTGCGGTTATTGCTGTACGCTTTGGCTTACATCAGCGCAGAGAAATTAAGCTGTGCAAACTTAACCGGTTGTATTGCATTAAAAATGTATATCTAAGCCGATATAAGGACCTTTAAATTCCAGCTGTAAGTCTGGACGTTGATCCTGTTCAAAATCTACCTGCATGAGGCGATAACCGATTTTGGCACCGACATCGACCAGCAGATTATCAATGAAATCATATTGCAATTCTGCCTGTACGTCGGTTTTTCGGGTATCGCTGCCGCGACTGTAAACCGCTTCTGCTTTGGCACTCATACCGGTAAATGGCAATTTAACCCCGGCTGTTGCATAGAGCAGTGGGCTATATTCATCCAGATCGTATTGCGTGAAAGCGCCGGCAGTCCGGTTTTCCACCGTACCATCCAGATTGGTTAAACCTGCACCTATATCCGCATGCACAATGGTATCCAGCAATTCGTAATACAGAATATAGTCAATATTGTTCAGCTCGATATCTGAGGCATTGACAGGAGAACTCTGTTCGCTGGTGCTGTCCAGATTGACGTATTTAATCTTGGCATTTGGCAATAACGGTACCGGATGTTCTACAGCGACAGATAGTTGTGCTGTACCTTGTCGATCCAGCTCATGCTTGAAATTGTTATCCTGGCTATAGCCGTCAAAATCCCAGTAGCTGAGATCCGCTTTCACGCCAATCACATCTGCATGACTGAGCGTACTGAGTCCAAAACCGAAGAATAAGGTGGTGAGTATTTTTGCGCGCATGGCTCTATTCCCTAAAGCTTTATTAAAATTAGAAGTGTCTGGTTACTTAAAAGCATCTTCTTAATATGGAGTAGCAAGTGCATGATATAGAGAATTTCAAAAATGTATATCCTTAGATTTTGCAGGACAATAAGATGGTAGCGAGAAGCACACAACAAGCGAAAGAGTATGCATTATATGTCGCCGGTCAGGTGGCTCAGACGGGTGAATGGCTAGAGGTCAAACATAAATATAACCACGAACTGTATGCCCGTGTCGCTTTGGCAGATGCCAACACACTGGAACAGGCGATTCAGTCTGCCGTAGACGCAGAAGCCGAAATGGCTGCCTTAGAGCCGTTCCAGAAACAGAAAATTCTGCTGCATTGCGTACGCCGTTTTCGTGAGATTCATGAAGAACTGACCGAAATTCTGATTGCAGAGGGCGGTAAACCGCGTAAAGCGGCCGAAGCTGAAGTTGAGCGTCTGATTAATACCTTTCAGATTGCCGCAGATGCCGTGACCCAGGTTGATCAGGGACGTATGCTGCCTTTGGCCGTGACTGCGGCAGCATCCGGTTATCAGGGTATTGTGAAGCAGGTGCCAATTGGTGCAGTGTCTCTGATCAGTCCGTTTAATTTTCCTTTAAACCTGACCGCGCATAAAATTGCTCCTGCGATTGCAGCCGGTTGTCCCTTTGTGCTGAAACCGCCGAGTCTAACCCCGATTTCTGCCTTAAAAATTGCCGAAATTCTGGCGGAAACCGATTTACCGCAAGGTGCCTTTTCGGTATTGCCCTGTCCGCGAGAGCTGGCCGATCTACTGGTCACTGATGAGCGTTTTAAATTACTCAGTTTTACCGGTTCCGATGCTGTGGGCTGGGATATGAAAGCGCGTGCCGGACGCAAAAAAGTGGTCTTGGAGCTGGGTGGCAATGCTGCTGTCATGATTGAGCCAGATACCGAAATTAACGATGTCTTGATTAACCGTCTAATTGGCGGGGCGTATAACCATGCCGGACAGGTGTGTATCAGTGTGCAACGCATTTTGGTGCATCAGCAGATTTATACTGAAGTGAAGGACAAACTGCTGGCGAAACTGAAAACGATTAAAGCCGCTGATCCGAATCTGAGCACAACCTTGGTTGGTCCGATGATCAAGGAAGATGAAGCCAAACGCCTGAAAAAATGGCTGGATAAAGCCGTGAAAAAAGACGCGAAAATCCTGATTGGAGGCGAATTGAATGGTGTGATGTTCGCACCGACCTTGCTGGAAAATGTAGACCACAGTCTGGAAATCTACCGTGATGAAGCCTTTGGCCCGGTGGCAATTCTGGAAGCGTATGCTGATTTCGAATCCGGTATTGCCTGTATCAACCGCAGCCGTTTTGGCTTGCAAGCTGGAGTGTATACTCAGAATCTGAACAAGATGCTGTATGCCTGGGATCATCTGCATGTCGGCGGTGTCATTATCAATGATATTCCGTCTTTCCGGGTCGATAACATGCCCTATGGCGGGGTCAAAGATTCAGGTCTGGGTCGTGAAGGAATTCAGTCCGCCATTCGCGATATGCAGGAAGAGCGCATGCTGGTGATTAAAGCCTAGGTTCAGAATATTCAATTCATCGCTTCGATATCACAGGTGGCTGGTTTTTAAATCTGCTTGTGATATTTAAACCGGTTTTTAAAGAGGTCAAAATTCCATGAGAGAATTTGATTTCCCATATCACGGCTTGGTCATGTGCCTTAGTATGAGCCGTTTCATCTTCAAATAATGATCTAAAAACAGATGCTGGATCAGAGTCTTGGAATACATTTTTTGAAACAGCGACCCTGTAGTAAAACTTAAGAAAAATATATTCCAAAAAGTTTGTCAATATATAACTTGTTTAATCTGCCTTATTTTGCAGAATTATTGAACGCTTAATTCGAATAGATTATAAATAACGAATATTTTAAGCAGAATTTACAGAAAAAATTTAAAAAAGTCAGTATTGTTAAATCATCTACAAGGTCAGTTTTTCGATCAGACTTTAAGCAAGATGTAAGACCTGCTGACCTGTTTGTACATTAGAATTCGACGCCCACAAGGTGCCCTCTAATTCAAACACCCAAAATTATTGAAAATGCTTCTTTTTTTGCTTGCGCCATAACCATAACAAGCAGCATCTAAAGGGGTTAAAAGTTTAGGTGTTCTATGACAGAAACTCGTGAGAATTGGTCCGCACGATCAGGATTCATTATTGCAGCGATTGGTTCCGCCGTTGGCTTGGGGAATATCTGGCGTTTCCCTTATGTTGCCTATGAAAATGGTGGCGGGGCATTCCTGATCCCCTATCTGATTGCGATTTTCGCAGCAGGTTTACCTTTATTGTTTTTAGACTATGCGGTCGGACACAAGTTCCGTAAAGCACCGCCTATGGCCTATAAAAAACTCATGAATGCCGAATCCTTGGGTTGGTGGCAGGTCATGGTCACTCTGGTGATCGGAATTTACTATGCCAGTGTCTTGTCTTGGGCCGGCAGCTATATGTTCTATTCCTTTGGACAGCAGTGGGGCACAGATACTCAAGGCTTCTTCTTCAATACTTACCTGCAAAATGGTGAGGGCCTGACTTTCGGTTTCGTACCTGTACTGTTCTTCGGTCTGGTAGTCGTTTGGGCAGCAGTCATGCTGATTCTTTACGGTGGCGTACGCCGTGGGGTAGAACTGGCGAATAAAATCTTTATGCCATTGCTGGTGATTTTATTCACGATCCTAGTGATTCAGGCAGTCCGTTTACCGGGTGCAGTCGATGGTTTAAATGCTTTCTTCACGCCGAACTGGGAAGCGATGGCCAACTATAAAGTCTGGTTAGCCGCTTTTGGTCATATCTTCTTCTCATTGTCAGTGGGCTTCGGGATCATGTTGACCTATGCATCTTACCTGAAACGCAAAACCAACCTGACCGGTTCCGGGATCGTGGTGGCACTGGCCAACTCGTCTTTTGAAATCCTGGCGGGTATTGGTGTCTTTGCCGCGCTTGGTTTTATGGCATTCAGCTCAGGTGCGAAAGTTGAAGATGTGGTGTCCGGTGGTATTGGTCTGGCCTTTATTGCGTTTCCGAAAATCATTTCCAGTTTAGGTGCAGGTGGTGACCTGTTCGGTTTCCTGTTCTTTGGTTCATTGACGGTGGCGGGTATTACCTCCATGGTGAGCATCCTGCAAGTTCCGATTGCTGCATTCCAGGACAAGCTGGGCTGGTCAAAGAACAAGTCAGTGACGATTATTGCTGGTGGTTCAGCAGTGATTTCTACCCTGATGTTCTCGACACATAGTGCGATTACCTTTGTCGATATCATCGACTACTTTGCCAATAACATCGGTATTGTCGGTGGTGGTCTGTTATCGATTATTCTGTTGTCGTGGTTCCGTCGTCCATTAATGAAACAGCTGGAAGGCCATGTGAATGAGTTTGCCAGCGTGAAACTGGGTGCCAGCTGGAACTTCATGCTGACGGTGATCACGCCTTTGTCATTATTGCTGGCATTGGGCTTGACCCTGAAATCCGTCATGGCAGAAGGTTATGGTGGCTATGCTGCCAGTACCCTATGGATGGTAGGTGGAGGAGTGATGGCATTCTTTATTCTGGGTGCCATTCTGTTCAGCCTGATCAAAGACCGTCACAGCTAGGAGAGCGACTATGAATACATCTGCACTAATCATGATGATCATCTCCATCGTTTTATTATGGGGTGGTCTGGTACTGGCTGTGATTCATCTGGTAAAGAATCCGGAAGAACCAGAAGACTAAAAATCTTCACATAAACGTACTGTTGCCATAAACGGAAGTCATTATCATCCTTGATGATAATGACTTTTTTAATGGCTGATGCTTTGACATGATTTCCGTTTCAGATGGACAAGTATATACAGCCTTTGCCGTAACTTTATTTGCCGGGCTGGCCACCGTGGTGGGTGGGGGGCTGGTATTATTCTTAAAAAAACCCAATTTCCGCCTGCTGGCCTTTGGTTTGGCCTTTGCTGCCGGTGCCATGATCTATGTCTCTTTAACCGAAATTCTGAACAAATCGATTGCGTCCTTTAGTCTGGATTTTGATGAAAAAACCGGTTTTGCCTTTGGCACTTTTGCTTTTTTACTGGGCGTGGTTTTGGTGTTATTGCTGGATCGCTTTGTGCCGAATCCGCATGACACGATTGAAACCCATTCTGCCAAGGGCGTCAGTTCCCCCCAATTACTGCGTACCGGTATGCTGACCCTGTTTGCGATTAGCGCACATAACCTACCAGAAGGACTGGCGACGTTTTTTGCCACACTAGAAAGCCCAGCTTTAGGTGCGCCGTTGGCGGTGGCAATTGCGATTCATAATGTGCCAGAAGGTGTGGCGATAGCCTTGCCGGTATATATGGCCACCGGCCGTAAAGATTATGCGCTCTGGGCCAGTCTGGTCTCGGGCCTGGCCGAACCATTGGGGGCAGCGCTCGGTTATTTTATTCTGGCACCTTATATGAGTGAAACCGTCTATGGTCTGATCTTTGGGGTGATTGGCGGCGTGATGGTTTATCTGGCACTGGATGAATTATTGCCGACGGCAAAACGCTATGCCAAAGGACATGAAACGGTATATGGGCTGGTCAGTGGCATGGCTGCATTGGCCAGCAGTCTGGTGATTTTTAAGTTTATTCAATAAACCTCATATTCACTAAATCACGAGATATAAAAAAGGCAGCTTAGGCTGCCTTTCATTTTAAACGCATGATTTATGCCGTTTTTTCAATACGGCAATAGAAGAAGCCGTCGCCTTGATCCGCTTTCGGTAACAATTGACGGCCATGAATCTGTTCGATGCCCCAATCGGCTTCGATTTTGATTTCTTTGGCATCGGCATGTTGAGCAAAGAACTCGACCATCTGTTGTTCATTTTCGGCTTTCAGAATTGAACAGGTGATGTACAGCAACGTACCACCGACTTTCAGTTGCTGCCACATATTTTCCAGAATCTGCTTTTGCAGCTGTACCGTTTGCGGAATATCGGTAGAGTGACGTAACAAGCGAATATCCGGATGACGACGGATCACACCAATTGCAGAGCATGGTGCATCCAGTACGATACAATCGACCGGCTCCGGAGCGGTCCAGGTGATCGCATCAGCCGCGATAATTTCAACGTCGGCATATTCAGTTAACAGTAAACGTTCCAGATTTTCTGCCACACGGACTAAACGTTTAGCATCCTGATCAATGGCATAGAGTTTTTTCGGGCTGTATTTTTCCAAGATATGCGCAGTCTTACCCCCTGGCGCAGCGCAGGCATCTACTACGATTTTGCCTTCAAGGTCAGGAACTAAGGTCGCACACAGCTGGGCATGTTCATCCTGCACCGAGAAACCGCCGGCTTCATAGCCCGGCAGGTTCGGAATATGCACATTCTGTTCCAGTACAATCCCAACTTCAGAAAGAGTACAGGCACGTGCTTCATAGCCTTCTTCTTCCAGAATTTCCAGATATTCATCACGGCTGACCTGATTGATATTGACACGCAAGGTAAGCGGCGCAATCTGTTTCAAGTCATGTGACAGCTCGGCAAGCTGTTCCGGCCAGTCTTTCTTTAAACGCTTGTAGAGCCAGCTTGGCAGGCCATGCGCCTGATTTAAAGCCAGGTCAAATTCTTCTGTTTCACGTGAAACACGACGCAGTACCGCATTGACCAGACCGCTTAAAGGTTCAAATCCCAGCTGTTTGGCTGCAGTGACGGTTTCTGAAATTGCAGCATGTGCCGGAATACGGGTACATAGAATCTGGTACAAACCCAAATATAAGCAGCTTTCTAGAGCCTGGTTATCCAGGGGTTTGGTTAACAGCGGCAGAGTGATGGCTTTCAGGCCATGCCACTGACGTAAACAGCCTAGAGTTAACTCATGATATAGACCACGGTCACGCTCAGATACGATGTTGATATGTTGATTGAGTACAGAAGCAAGTGATTGGCCATTTTGTACAGCCAATAGCGTTTTTACAACTTGCGCGCGCAAATTCAAATTTTTAGCTGATGATTGAATTTGGCTCATGCGAATTTATATCCTACCGATAGTTTTTGAGTTTGATTAATTTGAACAGCATTCAGGGCTTTGCCGCCTGGCCATTGCAGATTGGTGATGCAAATGACATTTTGATCGCCACACATCACATGCACGCCATCTTTATCCAGGGCAATCACTTCACTAGGCAGGGCATTGCTTGCCTTTTGTGTGGAAAGTGATGAATTCCAGATGCGTAAATTGTTGCCGTCATCTAGCGGGGTGAATGCCACTGGCCAGGGATTAAAGGCACGAATATTACGGTCAATATCTGCTGCAGGCTGGGTCCAGTCAATTTGTGCTTCGGCTTTTGTCAGTTTATGCGCGTAGACAGTCAGATTTTCATCCTGAACTTCACGGGTCTCAAGATAGTGCTGTAAAGTCTGTTCCGATTCGAGCACGGCCACAATCGCCTCAGCACCTTGCAGCGCCAGTTTGTCATGCAGGCTGGCAGATGTATCTTCGGCGCTAATCGGGCACAGTGTTTTATACATCATGTCCCCGGTATCCAGACCGGCTGCCATTTTCATAATGGTCACACCTGTTTCGATATCGCCGGTAGCAATCGCGCGCTGAATCGGGGCTGCACCGCGCCAGCGTGGCAACAGCGAACCATGAATATTCAGGCAACCATATTTTGGCGTATCCAGAACCACTTGTGGCAGGATCAGGCCATAAGCTGCCACCACCATCACATCTGCATTTAAGGCTTTAAGTTCCGCTTGCGCCGCCAGACCTTCTTCAGTCGATGACTTGAAATGTAAAGGCTGATAGACCGAAAGATGATGTTCAAGCGCTAACTGCTTCACCGCAGATGCCGTGAGCTTTTGTCCACGTCCGGCCTTGCGGTCCGGTTGAGTATAGACCGCCACAATTTCATGTTCGGTTCTAAGCAACGCAGCCAATGCAGTCGCTGCAAATTCTGGTGTGCCTGCAAATATGATCTTCACACATGAAATTCCAAATAAACTTAAAAGCTATTATAAGCCAAAAGCCAAATTTCAGCCTAATCGTTGCAAAAACTTATCCGAGAAGCTTGGTGAGTGCTTGAATTTCAGTGGAATTTTTATATAAAAAAAACTCATGCAAATTGTAAAAATTATTCATGAAAGTTTTGTATTGTCCTGATGATGATGATGGCGGTATAGTAGATTTCATTAAGAAATTTTTATCGTCAGATCATCCAAATCTCTCTATAGACATTTTTGCCTGTATCTACACCCAAAAGGCCATCTTGTAAATCAAGGGCTTGTAGTATGATAGGTTTAAAATTCAACTGATTTAAGCTCCTTGTCAGTATGATTTAGCCAGAGTGGATCTGCCCGATTCATTGCAAGCTCAAACTTTGTTGGAAATATAAAATGCCTGACTATCGTTCAAAAACATCGACACACGGAAGAAATATGGCTGGCGCACGCGGTTTATGGCGTGCCACCGGCATGAAAGATGAAGATTTCGGTAAGCCGATTATTGCGGTGGTGAACTCGTTCACCCAGTTTGTACCGGGTCATGTGCATCTTAAAGACCTGGGTCAGCTGGTGGCACGTCAAATTGAAGCGTCAGGCGGCGTGGCCAAAGAATTCAATACTATTGCGGTCGATGACGGCATCGCGATGGGTCATGATGGCATGTTGTATTCATTGCCTTCGCGTGACCTGATTGCAGACTCGGTCGAGTACATGGTCAATGCCCATTGTGCCGATGCGATGGTATGTATCTCGAACTGTGACAAGATCACCCCAGGCATGTTAATGGCCGCGATGCGTCTGAACATTCCAGTAGTATTTGTCTCTGGCGGTCCAATGGAAGCGGGCAAGGTCAAAATCCGTGGCAATGAAAAAGCCATTGATCTGGTTGATGCCATGATTGTTGCAGCAGATGACAGCTTCACTGATGAAGAAGTTGCTGAATATGAACGTTCAGCTTGCCCAACCTGTGGTTCATGTTCAGGCATGTTTACCGCAAACTCGATGAACTGTTTGACTGAAGCACTTGGTTTATCGCTTCCGGGCAATGGTTCAACGCTGGCAACCCATGCCAACCGTAAAAAATTATTCGAGCGTGCGGGTCAATTGATTGTTGAAATCACTAAACGTCATTATGAGCAAAATGACTACAGCTTATTGCCACGTTCAATCGCGACCAAAGCAGCGTTTGAAAATGCGATGACTTTAGACATTTCCATGGGTGGTTCAACCAATACGGTTCTACATTTGTTGGCAGCAGCACACGAGGCAGAAGTCGACTTTACCATGACTGATATCGATCGTTTGTCACGTAATGTGCCAGTTCTTTGTAAGGTTGCGCCGGCGAAGCAGGACGTGCATATGGAAGATGTACACCGTGCCGGTGGCATCATGTCGATCCTGGGTGAACTGGATCGCGCGGGCTTGCTGGATACTTCTGTTCCAACCGTGCATGAAAAAACTTTAAAAGATGCCTTGGATAAATGGGACATCATCCGTACCGAAGATGAAGAGGTGTATCAATTCTTCAAATCGGCACCGGGCGGTGTTCCGACCCAGACCGCATTCTCGCAAGACCGTTACTATGCGCGCTTAGATGGTGACCGTGACAATGGCGTGATCCGTAATGCAGCCAATGCCTTCTCACAAGATGGTGGTCTAGCGGTACTTTACGGCAACATCGCGCTAGAAGGCTGTATCGTAAAAACTGCGGGTGTGGATGATTCAATCCTGAAATTCAACGGGACTGCACGTGTGTTTGAAAGTCAGGATGCTGCAGTTGAAGCCATTCTTGGCGGCAAAATCACTGCGGGTGATGTCGTCGTGATTCGCTATGAAGGTCCACGTGGTGGCCCGGGTATGCAGGAAATGCTGTATCCAACCAGTTACTTAAAATCGAAAGGTTTGGGTAAAGACTGCGCACTTTTAACGGATGGCCGTTTCTCGGGTGGTTCGTCTGGTCTGTCGATTGGTCACGTGTCGCCTGAAGCGGCTGAAGGCGGTGCAATTGGTCTGGTGGAAGATGGCGACCGTATCGAAATTGATATTCCAAACCGTACCATTCACCTGGCAGTGGATGATGCAACCATGGCAGCGCGCCGTGAAGCACAAGAAGCCAAAGGCTGGCAGCCTGCTGAACAGCGTCCGCGTAAAGTGTCTAAAGCACTGAAAGCGTATGCGATGCATACTACTAGTGCGTCGAAAGGTGCGGTACGTGATATCTAATTTGTAATTTTACAGATTTAAATAGCACTCCAGATGGGGTGCTTTTTTTATACAAGAAACTATCTTAAAATGAAAGAGGACTCCACCCGACAGTCAGGGTGGAGGTGAATTTCGTAAGTTTTTTAATTTAGCTTTAATTCGTTTTTATGTTAAAATAAAAGAAATATAACATTGTATTTAAATAAGTTTTAAAAAAAATGAAAATCAACAAGGCGTATAAATTTAGGCTTGAGCCTAATGAAGAGCAAGAGGTTATTTTAAACAATCTTGTTGGTTCTGCGCGTTTTGTTTGGAATCAAATTTTAGTTGTGTCATTTGAAATGTTTGCAAAGAATGAATTTATCAATGCAACCAATTTGGTGAATAAAATCACCAGTCTTAAAAAGAATCCTGAATATGCTTTTTTAGCAAATCATTCTAATGCTGTTTCCCTACAGCAAAAAATTCGTGATCTGGCTTCGGCTTGGACAAGGTTTTTCAATGCAAAAGAACATGCAAGATTAAAAGAAAATAAGCGTAAACCACGCAAGCCCAAATTCCTCAAACTCACTGATGGTTCTGAAATCCAGTTACGCCCACTGATGCCTAGATTTAACTAACTGTGCGAAATTCCCCATCTATAATCTTCAATTTAGGTGGGGATGGATAGCACGACTTTTCGTTATTCGGGTCTTTCTTGATTTTTTATATATTCACGAATTACATCAATTGTCGCACCACCTGTTGTAAGCAAGCAATAAGCCCTAGTCCAAAGTACAGGCTTCCAATAATACTGCTTTAGTTCTGCATCAAATTCTTTGCGTATAAGTCTGCTAGATACCGTTTTGAGGTTATTTATAAACTTGCTTGGCATGATATTAGGGTGCATTTCTAGTAATAAATGAATGTGGTCAGCTTCACCATTAAACTCAAGCAAGTCAATTTCCCAATCTTGACAGTTCTTTCTTACGATTTCTTCAAGGCGATTGAGCATTTCATTTGTAAAGCATTTTCTCCTGTATTTTGTTACCAACACTAAATGATAAGTTAGCTTATAAACACAGTGGTAATGTGACTTCATGTTATTTACACCAAGATTAATACTTGTTAAATTATAGGTATGAATGAAGTTCAAATGAAAGCCTACAAGTATCGTATTTATCCGAATGGTGAGCAAAAAGTGCTAATCGAAAAGCACTTCGGCTGTGCTAGGTTTACTTACAACTGGGCTTTAGCACTTCAACAAAAATATTATGATGAACATAAAAAATCACTGAGCCGAAAAGATATTCAGGATCAGCTTGTGAGTATGAAAAAGCAAGAACAATACTCATGGCTCAATGAGGTGAACAGTCAAACCCTACTTAGTGGATTACTTCATGTTTATACGGCTTTTGGAAACTTCTTCAAAGGTCGGGCGAAATTCCCCAAGTTCAAGTCTAAGAAAATTCCACAACGATCATATCAATGCCCTCAACATGGTAGTGTTGATTTTGAAAAAGGCACACTGAATCTACCTAAATTAAAAGGCATTAAAGCTGTATTTAGTCGTCAATTTGATGGAAAGATTAAAACTGTCACTATTAGTAAAACAGCAACAGGAAAGTATTACGCATCAATTTTAGTTGAAACTAATCAAGCCAAAGTAACAGCATCAATAATTGAGGCAGATAAAACCATTGGTATTGATTTGGGCTTAAATCACTTGTTGATTCAGTCGGATGGTCAAAAAATTGAAAATCCAAAATATTTACGACAAGCTCAAAATGGATTAGCAATTCAGCAAAAGATATTTGCTCGAAAGAAAAAAGAATCCAAGAATTATCAACGTCAGAAATTAAATGTTGCATGTATCTATGAAAAGGTACGTTTGCAACGCTTAGACCTACATCACAAACTAACGCATCACTTGATCTGTGAAAACCAAGCGACCACGTATGCATTAGAAGATTTAGGAATTAAAAACATGGTTAAGAACAGTAAACTAGCCAAGTCCATTTCGGATGTGGCATGGGGGCAATTCTTAACGCTGTTACAATACAAAGCTGAATGGTATGGCAAGAATGTTTTGAAAATTGGTCGATTTGTACCAAGTTCAAAAACTTGTTCTTGCTGTGGCTATAAGATGGAAAAGTTACCGCTAAGTGTCAGATTGTTTGAATGTCCAAGTTGCAACTTGGTTGAAGATCGTGATGTGAATGCGAGTATAAATATCCGTAATTTCGCTTTAGCTGATGCACTAGGGCTTCGTGCTGTGTAAAGAGTTCCTGTGCCACAATACTTGTCAGCGCAAGTGTGGCATCGAAAGGTGTAATCAATTTGATTGCATGGGTCGCAAAGATTCCCCCACTATAACTTTCAGTTTAGTGGTGGGAGTATGTCAAGAAAAAATCAGATGGTTACGATTCAATTAGATTGGTGCAATTTGATAAATATTGTCGAATTGAGGGTAATCGAGTTAAGCTGCCAAATGGCATAGGATTTGTGAAATTTAGAAAATCACAAGATATTCTAGGCACAATTAAGAATGTGACAATCAGTAAGAGATCAGGTCATTGGTATATTTCATTTGGCAGTGAAAAAGAGTTATTGGAAAATCCAGTACATCCATCCAAAACCGCAGTTGGTGTTGATTTAGGTGTCAAGAAATTAGTCACAACATCTGAGGGTGAGGTATTTAACCCAAAGAACAGTTTTAAAACCAACCAAATTAAATTAGCTAAACTTCAACGTAAGTTGAGCAAAAAATTGAAGTTTAGTGAAAATTGGAAAAAGTTGAACACCACAATTAACAAGCTACATTATCATATTGCTAATATTCGGCATGACTACCTACATAAAGTCACGACAACTCTCAGCAAAAACCACGCAATGATCGTAGTTGAGGACTTAAAAGTAGCCAATATGTCGAAGTCAGCAAGTGGCACAATCGAGAAAAAAGGAAAGAATGTCAAAGCCAAGTCGGGCTTAAACAAGGCAATCCTAGATCAAGGTTGGTCAATGCTTGTTGATATATTGGAGTACAAACAACAATGGCGAGGTGGTTTACTCGTTAAGATTGACCCGAAATACACAAGTCAAACGTGTAGCTCCTGCGGTCATGTTGCAAAAGAAAATAGGCTTACTCAGGCACATTTTGAATGTGTTGCGTGTGGCTTTAGCGAGAATGCGGATATTAACGCTTCTCGTAATATTTTGGCGGTGGGACACACCGTTTTGTCTGTGGAGGGTGGATGCGGTAAAGGTCGCCCGATGAAGCAGAAAGCAAGCGAAATCCGTGAGGAAGTCACCTAAGAGCTGATGCTTTTAGAATCCCCCACTTGAATAAAGTGAAAGTGGTGGGAGTATGTCAAACAATGATCTTAAAATAAATTGTCCAAGACCGACGCTTAAAATCGGTCATCGCCCAGGAAGAGAATAATGAGTAAAGATAATATCCGCGAGCATTCTGCCCCCGTTTATGAAGGTATTGAAAATGCACCGGCGCGTTCCATGATGCGTGCCACCGGTTTTCAGGATGCCGATTTTAACCGGCCATTTATCGGCATTGCTTCGACCTGGGCCAATGTCACGCCTTGTAATATGCATATTGATGGTCTGGCCAGAACCGTAGAGCAGGGCGTGAGTGCGGCGGGTGGCAAGGGCATTATCTTTAATACCATTACCATTTCAGATGGCATTTCCAATGGCACCGAAGGCATGAAATATTCCCTGCTGTCACGGGAAGTGATCGCAGATTCGATTGAAACCGTGGTCGGCTGTCAGGCTTATGATGGTGTGATTGCCATTGGTGGCTGTGACAAAAATATGCCCGGCTGCATCATGGGATTGGCGCGCCTCAACCGTCCGGGGCTGTTTATTTATGGCGGAACCATCAAACCGGGTGAAGGTCATACCGACATGATTTCAGTGTTTGAAGCGGTGGGTCAATATGCCAAAGGTGAAATCAACGCGATTCAGGTCAAGCATATTGAAGAGGTTTCCTTGCCAGGTCCGGGTTCGTGTGGCGGTATGTACACGGCCAACTCGATGGCCTCTGCGATTGAAGCTTTAGGTATGAGCCTGCCGGGCTCTTCGGCACAGGAAGCGGTATCGGAAGACAAGCAAATTGACTGTGCCCGGGCCGGTGAAGCGGTGATGAACCTGTTGCGACTGGATATTAAGCCGCGCGACATCATGACCAAAGCCGCCTTTGAAAACTCGATTAAAGTCTTGATTGCGCTGGGTGGTTCGACCAATGGTGTACTGCATCTTTTAGCCATGGCACATACAGCAGGAGTGGAATTGAGTCTGGATGATTTCGTGCGGATTGGTAAAGATATTCCGGTGGTGGCCGACGTGCGTCCATCAGGTAAATATCTGATGTCAGAACTGATTGCGATTGGTGGAATTCAACCACTGATGAAGCGCATGCTGGATGCCGGCATGCTGGATGGCTCATGTCTGACGGTCACAGGTAAGACGCTGGCAGAAAATCTGGCCGATGTGCAGGACTATCCGGAAGGCCAGCAGATTATTCTGCCTTTTGATGCGCCAGTGAAAAAAGACTCACATCTGGTGATTCTAAAAGGCAATCTGTCACCGAAGGGCGCGGTCGCCAAAATTACCGGTAAGGAAGGACTGCATTTTGCTGGCCCGGCTCGCGTGTTTGAAGGTGAGCAGGGTGCCATGCGCGGTATTCTGGATGGCGAAGTCCAGCCGGGTGAAGTGGTGGTGATTCGTGGCGTTGGTCCCAAAGGTGGCCCGGGAATGCCAGAAATGCTGAAACCGACCTCTGCGATTATCGGGAAGGGCTTAGGCGCTTCAGTTGCCCTGATTACCGATGGACGCTTCTCGGGTGGCAGTCACGGTTTTGTGATTGGTCATGTCACCCCCGAAGCTTATGATGGCGGCCCGATTGGTCTGGTACAAAATGGCGACCAGATTTCAATTAATGCGGAAACCCGGGAAATGACCTGGCATGTGGATGAGCCGGAGATTGCAGCACGTCAAGCAGCTTGGATCAAACCAAAACCGAACTATACCCATGGAGCACTGGCCAAATTCGCCAAACTGACCTCAGGTGCAGAAACCGGGGCGGTCACTGACTTGAATCTTGACCTCTAATCCATTGTTAAACATTGAACATTTGTTTATCTTAATCGGGCGTAAGACCCTCACCGACAGTCAGGTGGGGGATACAAGCGAGTGGCGATAGCCATATTAAAGATAATGTTTTCTTGGTTTTATTGCTTATTTTTGCTATAATTCAAACACTACAATTCTTTTATAAACAATGATTTAATGAAGATTTTACAACACTACAAGTTTAGGCTTCTGCCTAACCAAGAACAGGAAATATTGCTTAATCAAGCAATAGGTTCTGCTCGTTTTGTGTGGAATCAAATTCTCGCTAAATCATTTGAAATGTTTGCTAAAGATGAATATATTCGTTACGAAAGCATTGAAAAAAAATTAGTACCCCTTAAAAAAACACCTGAATTTTCTTTTCTTGGTCAAACATATTCAGCTTGCTTACAGCAAAAAATACGTGATCTTGCTCAAGCATGGGGTAAGTTTTACAACAAAAAAGAACAAGCTCGTTTAAAGCAAAACAAGCGGAAACCACGTAAACCCAATTTTTTTAAATTGGCTGATGGTGGTGAGATTCAGCTTAGACCACTCATGCCAAGATTCAAGAAGAAATCAGATGGTGAGCAATCTTTTAGACTTCCATTTGCAGATTGTGAGGTTATTGGTGATCGAGTTTCTTTGCCTAAAAAAACAGGTTGGATAAGATTTAAAAAATCACAAGAAATTGTTGGTAAAATCACAAGTATTACAATTAAGAAAATTTGTGGGCTTTGGTATGTTTCATTTTGTACTAACCGTGAAATCGAACAACCAATTCATCCATCAAAATCTGCAATTGGTGTTGATCTTGGCATTAAGAAATTAATTACAATATCAACAGGTCAGGTATTTGACCCAATCAATAGTTTTAAAGCCAATCAAGTAAAGTTGGCTAGGCTTCAACGCAAGTTGAGAAAGAAAACCGAATTTAGTCAAAATTGGAAAAAACTTAATTTAAAGATCAATAAATTACATCATCATATTGCCAATATTCGGCATGACTACTTGCACAAAGTCACGACAACTCTCAGCAAAAACCACGCAATGATCGTAGTTGAGGACTTAAAAGTAGCCAATATGTCGAAGTCAGCCAAAGACTCAATCGAAGAAAAAGGAAAGAATGTTAAAGCTAAATCAGGCTTGAACAAATCAATCCTAGATCAAGGTTGGTCAATGCTTGTTAATATGTTGGTGTACAAACAGCAATGGCGAGGTGGTTTACTCGTTAAAGTTGACCCTAAATATACAAGTCAGACTTGTAGTTCATGTGGTCACGTTGCAAAAGAAAATAGGCTCACTCAGGCAAACTTTAGTTGTGTCGAGTGTGGCTTTAGCGAGAATGCAGATATTAATGCTTCTCGCAACATTTTAGCGGTGGGACACACCGTTTTGTCTGTCGAGGGAAGATGCGGTAAAGATCGCCCTGTGAAGCAGAAAGCAAGTGAAATCCGTGAGGAAGTCACCTAAGAGCTTTTGCTTTTAGAATCCCCCACTTGAGCTAGTCGAAAGTGGGGGGAGTATGTCAAGACTTGATATAAGTTTTTACACCATGCAGGGCTTTTGCTCTGCGATCTTAAAAATAGATTATTCTGTACAGATTCAATTTTTTGAACTGCACACCGTCATCTTTGTCGAGGCCGATCTCATGTCCCTGTTACGCCGTTGGTTTGATCCAATCCGATCGAGTTGGTTTTACCAAAAACCGACCCGTCAAACGGTGTTATCTATTCAAGATGGGCTGAGTATCCATTTAAGACTGGATGATGTGTACAGTTATCTGGCGGTACAACAGTTGCCCCAGCTCGAAGAAATTTTAAGTCCAGAACTCAAGCCGCTGAAAGTGATCATTTCCAGTGAGCATGCCGAAGCGCCGAACCAGATGTCTTTTGATGAATGGCAGCACTACACGATTAATGATGCAAAAATCTTGTCAAAACAGCATCGTTTCAGTTTTCATGATACGCCGGAATTACCGAGCGCTGAGGCCTTAAAACAGGCTGAACTGATTTTGTGGCATACACCTCTGCGTGGACAAGATTTCCTGTATTTGCTGGAAGATGTTTTCCATATGCTCTGGCAAAAACAGACCGGAAAATTACGAACTCTTTATGCCATGGCCAGTCGCCATCATCAGCCACAGGATTTTCCCGAACGCATTTTTGACCAGACTCCGGTTTTGGCCAGCTATTTTGATTTGGGGGGCCGCCAGTATCAGGCGGTGGACGACCTGTTACGTTTAACCCGGCGTCTGGAGCAGCAGAAACTGCTCACCGGCAATCCGATTTTCCTGATCAATCATATTGAATGGCGTGAGCATCTGATCAGTGATGCCGAAGAGCTGAACGAGATCCAGTCGATGGACCCGGAACTGGATTTATATATTGCGCTGGAAGATCCGATTTCCTGGTTGTTGCTGGCCTATATCAAAGAAGAACTGGCGGATTATTATAATATCCAGCTGAAAGTCTATCCTTTGTCTTACCGTGGCCGGGATGAGTTTGACTGGAGTCTGGCCACGCGTTTATCGAAACGGACTGAGGTCGAATTTACCCCGTTCTGCCGTCCGACTGAGCCGGCGATTGCCCCCATGGCGCAGTTATTTTATAGCTGTCCTGAAGAACAGCGCATTGAGGCCATGTATCAGATCTTGCAAGCTGTCTGGACCCGTGGTCAAGACTTGTCCTATGCACCGCATTTCCAGCGTATGCAGCAGCAACTCAACATTGCCGAGCTGGGCCAGGACGATATTCTGGCCAAGTTGCAGGACAATGATATGCTCTGTGAAATGAAGTCGCAGCCGAACTTTCCGGTACTGGAATTGCGCATCGATGATCAAAGTTATACATTTAATAGCTTATATCGGGTCTGGATGATTGAAAGTATTTTCAGTAATGTGTTAGAAGAAAAGTATAAGAGTAATAATCAAACTGAAAGTGAATTGAAAAAACATGGAAAAGATCAAAGCTGAATCACTAGAACATGCACGTCAACAGATCGATGCCATTGATACAGCTTTAGTTGAGCTGATCGCTGCGCGTCAATTTTATGTTGATCAAACCACCCGTTTTAAAAAAACTGAAACCGATTTACAGTCACCGGAACGTATGGAGCAGATTGTAGAACATGTCAGAGCACTGGCGCAGCAGCAGGGCGTCGATCAGGAATTTATTGAACATCTGTATCGTGAAATGTTTCATTATTTCATTCAACGTGAATTGAAAGAGTTTCGCCCTTAACCAGACTTGTGCTTTAACAGAAGCCTTGCGGGGCTTCTTTTCATTTCTTTAATCGCAAAGTTGCAAAATACAAAAATAAAAAAAGCAGCCATTCGGCTGCTCAATACTTTTATTTCGAGTTTTATTTTTTATCGGCCAGACTAAAGAACCAGTTCAGGATTAATGCGGCAAAAGTTGCCGTACCAATACCACCCAGATTAAAACTGCCAAATGTCAGGGCAAAATCACCGGTACCTAAAATAATGGTCACTGCAGCCACCATCAGGTTTTTGTTTTGCGAGAAATCGACTTTATTTTCAATCCAGATTTTGGCACCGGCAATGGTAATCAAACCAAAGACCACAATCGAAGCACCGGTCAGAATCGCGGTGGGAATGGTATGAATCACCGCCCCAAACTTGGGTGATAAACCCAGGAAGATCGCAAAGACACCCGCGACTGCAAAAATGATGGTCGAATAAACCCGTGTTACGGCCATGACCCCAATATTTTCACCATAGGTGGTCATGCCCGGGGCACCCACACCGCCAGCCAAGGTCGTAGCAACACCATCTGCAACAAAGGCTTTACCAATATGCGGATCCAGATTCTCTCCGGTCATCGCACCTACCGCTTTGATATGTCCCAGATTTTCAGCCACCAAAATTAACGCAATCGGTGCAATGATCAACATGGCATTGACTTCAAAAGTCGGTGCGTGGAAGGTCGGTAACCCGAACCAGGCGGCTTGCTGAATGGGCAGGAAATTGATTGCAGTGCCATAACCCATAATATTGCTGAGCACGAAATAGATCAGATAGGCCAATAACAGCCCCACCAATAATAGCAGGCGTTGTAGCAGGCCCTTGGTAAAGACGGCAATTGAGCCCATACACATGACGGTAACCAGAGACATCCACATATTAAAGGTGTTGCCCATCACGCTTTTTACCGTCACCGGTGCCAGGTTTAGACCAATGATCATCACTACGGCACCGGTCACCACCGGTGGCATCAGCTTTTCAATCCAGCGCGTGCCGGTCGCCATGACCAGAAAACCCATCAGGGCATAGAAGATACCACAGGCAATAATACCGCCGGCTGCGACGCCAATATTGGGGTTGAGTCCACCACCACCGGCATAACCGGTTGCCGCGATGACCACCCCAATAAAGGCAAAGCTTGAACCTAAATAACTTGGAACCCGGCCACCGGTAATCAGAAAGAACAGGATGGTACAAATCCCTGACATTAAAATGGCCAGGTTAGGGTCAAAGCCCATTAAAAAAGGTGCCAGTACAGTCGCGCCAAACATGGCAAAAGCATGTTGTACACCCAAAACGACCGTTTGTGCGGGTGGCAAATACTCTGCGGTACCTACTGGGCGTGCATCGATGCTGCCCTCATAAGGGCGCCATTTGGGAAACCAACTGGACATAAAATGAGCACTCGAAAGATAAATTGTGCACATCATACTCTTGTTCTTTAGAAGATTTAATCACTTAAACAAAATTTTTGTTCAAATTAATTCTATGACTTTATTTAATATTTTACCGGGTGGTAAAAGAATTTTGAGTTAAAACTAAAGTGAAATCAGTAGATTAATTTCTTATAATCAATAGGGCTATGTATAAATAAATCTGATTTACTATATAAAATAAAATATTTCTTGGCTATTGACTGCTCAATAAAAAAGCACATCGCGAAGATGTGCTTTTAAACAGTCTGTTTGGATTAACCGGTATTGCGTAAACCCGCAGCAATTCCGGCAATACTGACCATCAAGGCATGATCCACCGGGGTATTTTCAGCTTGCTGCTGTTGCAGATAGAGACGACGACGTTTCATCAGCTCGGCTTGCAGCAAATGTAGTGGCAACAAATACGGTTTACGGACTTTCATGGATTGATCCAGGACGCCGTTGCTACTCAGCAATTTGGATTCACCCTTTAACGTCAGCAAGGTCTGTACAGCATCCTGCAAACGCTGGCGCAGCTCTGTGCCGAGTACTTTGAGATCTTCATCTTGGGTCAGATGTGATTCATAGTACAGGGCCACATGTGCATCGGCTTTGGACAGCACCATTTCCAGCATATCAATCAGGGTCTGAAAATATGGCCACTCTGCCAGCATCTCATCGAGTACCGCACGTTGTCCCTGATCCAGTACTTTATTCAGCGCGGCACCGGTACCCAGCCAAGCAGGTAACATCAGACGAATCTGGGTCCAGGCAAATACCCAGGGAATCGCACGCAAGGACTCAATCCCGCCACTGACTTTACGTTTCGCCGGCCGTGAACCCAACGGCAGCATTTGCAGTTCAAGTTCCGGAGTGACGGTGCGCAGGTATTTGACAAAATGCGGGTTTTCCCGCACGGTCTGGCGATAGACCTGAACCGAGAGTTCGGTCATTTGATGCATCAAGTCGCGCCATTCCTGTTTCGGCTCGGGTGGCGGGAGCAAGGTTGCTTCTAAGGTCGCAGCAGTATAAATTTCCAGATTCTGCAGGGCAATTTCTTCCAGTCCGAATTTAAAGCGGATCATTTCGCCCTGTTCAGTCACCCGAATCGTGCCTGAAATCGACCCCGGTGGCTGTGAGAACAAGGCTTGCTGGGTTGGCGCACCGCCACGGCTGATCGAACCGCCACGGCCATGAAACAGGGTCAGCTGAACGCCATGTTGCTGGGCAATCGTCGTCAGTTCTTCCTGGGCACGGTACTGCGCCCAGTTGGCCGACATAAAACCGGCGTCCTTGGCTGAATCCGAATAGCCAATCATCACTTCATGCTTGCCCTGAATATGCTGTTTATACCAATGCATATTGAACAGGGTCGACATGGTTGCGGCTGCACCATCCAGATCTTTTAAGGTTTCAAACAGAGGAACTACTCGTAACGCCTGCTCGATACCCGCTTCTTTTTGTAGAAGCAATACCGCCAGCACATCACTTGGATATTCCGCCATGGAAATAATATAGGCACCCAGAGACTCACTTGGCTGTTCTGCCAGGGTGCGCATGGTGGCAAAGACTTCCTGTACATCCGGATGCTGAATCAGACTGCCGGCTGGTTCATTCAGATGTTTTGGGAGCAAGGGACGTTTGCTTTGCAATTCTTGCAGTAAAAAGTTTTGACGTGCCTGTTCGGTCCAGGTGTCAAAATTTCCCAGCCCTAAATATTCAGTAATCGCCGAGATTGCCTGACGGTGACGTCCTGATTCCTGACGAATATCCAGTTTCAGTAACTCAATTCCAAAGCTGTTGACCCGGTAAATAAAGTCCAGCAGGCTGCCATTGGCAATTTCGGCCAGATTGCAGTGCATTAAGGAGCGATAGCAGGTCAATAGTGGCTGTAATAGCTCATCTTTACTTTTAATGACTAAACTATCATCGGCATCATTGCCCTTTAATTTTTCTGCCAGCCAGTGTCGGGTCGCTTTCAGGCGGCTACGGGTGTCACGTAAATATTCACGGTAGGGTTCCGGATGATCCAGACCCAATGCCTCGGAGATTTCCGTACTACATTGCTGAATGGAGAGTTCCCAGCGCAGGTTCTCAATATCGCGTAAATACAGATCGGCAGCTTTCCAGCGTGACAGCCACAACACTTCTTGCGTCACATTATGGGTAACATTCGGGTTGCCATCACGGTCACCGCCCATCCAGGAAGCAAAACGTACCGGTGCAATATTTAAAGGCAAGTTCTGGCCGCATTGTTGTTCGACCATGCCATTTAATTCCCGGATAAATTTCGGAACCGCATTCCACAAGGTCTGTTCAATGGTGGTAAAGCCCCATTTGGCTTCATCGATCGGGGTCGGACGATGCTGACGGATTTCATCGGTTTGCCAAGCCGAGCTAATCAGCTGTTTCAGATCTGCCAACACCGCCTGACGTTCACGCGGCGTGAGTTTCTGCTGATCGAACTTGGACAGGGCATTATTGATACCATCATATTTCTGGATCAGGGTGCGGCGGCTGACTTCTGTCGGATGCGCGGTCAGTACCAGTTCAATTTTTAATTCACAAATTTGCTGGTATAGCGTGTCGGCAGAAATCTCCTGCTGTTTAAATTTTTCAAATAACGGTACCAGAGGATTAGGGGATTCTGCCGTGTCATCGAATTCGCTTTGACGGCGACGACGCACCACATGATATTGTTCGGCAATATTGGCAAAGTTCAAAAAATGGGTAAAGGCACGGGTTAGAGGCAGGATTTCCGCATCTTCCAGACTCAAAAATAATTGTTCTAGCTGTTTTTCTGCTTCGACCTGTCCATCACGTGCGCCTTTAGATAAAGCACGAATCTGCTCAATCTGATTAAACAAATCCTGCCCCGCATGTAATTTTAAGGTTTCCCCCAGCAAATTACCCAGTAAGCGTACGTCTTCGCGTAGTGGTGCATCAATTTGTTGAATCATTTTTATATTCCCTTAAATGCTTGCTTTGACTATACCGCGACTGTAGGACAATCCAAGTCCTTTACAGACAAAAGTTGCAGATATTTTGCAGATTTTTTAGCAAATTTTAGCCAGTATCCTGTCGCCAGCACTCAAGCGATCAGAAGGGATTTAGCCAGATATTCCGTATTTCAGCATAAACAGCTCAATCGCCTGACTAATGATCTGCTGCTGTTCTGTACTGGAGGGCGGAGCTGTAAGTCCGAGCAGGATTTTTTGATGACGTGTTCCGGTCAATAGGCACACGATCAGTTCGGTCTGTTTCTCGGGTCGATCGACCTGAATAAACTGGTAGTGCTGCGCCAGCGCAAAGAAATCATGCCAGACCGCCTCCAGTTTGGCATGCGAGGCCTGATAAAACTGCTCTGCCAGCGGGCTTTGCTGCGAGGCCAGCTCCATGAGTAATAGGTCCAGTTTGATGGCTTCAGGCAGGCTAATAATATTCAAAGCGCGCTGACAGGCCCGATAAAATTCCTGAGCAAAGTCACTGCTTGGCTGCAAGACCTGCGGATGCTCATGCAGAATGGCTTCACAGGTATCTTCAATGGCACAGCTGAACAGCGTCGCCTTGTCCTGAAAATGGTTATAGACCGTCAGTTTGCTCACCCCGGCTTCACGGGCAATCTGGTTCATGCTGGAGGCATGATAACCATGCGCTAAAAATAGCGCTTTGGCCGCGCTCAGGATGCGTTGGCGTTTCTCCAGATCTTTCGGTCGTCCTACAGGTATTTGCACAATTTCTTCCAAAAAAAGTCAACTTGGTCATTGCTTTGAGGGTTCTGTTGTAATTAGTGTACCGGGTGGTATATTAATTAAAAAATAAGCAATTTAATATATCAGCATAGTTTGCCCGAAAAAAGACGATCAGATAAGAGCGAATAAGATGAGCAGGATTTACAGCGTGTTGGCTGGCATGATGATGCTTTGCAGTGTGACCTTAAATGGGTGCAGTAAAGATACAATCGCCGCAGAACAGGAAGTTCCCTTTGTCATGGTGACCACACCGAGCACTTCACAGCATGAACTGAAAAGTTATGCCGGCGACGTGCAGGCGCGTCAGCAAACAGCACTGGCCTTTCGGGTAGCGGGACAGGTGACCCAGCGCTTCGTCGATGTCGGGGACCAAGTCAAAGTCGGACAGGTGCTGGCCACACTGGATGTAAAAGATGCCCAGTTGCAGCTGAATGCGGCACGTGCCCAGCTGGAAAACGCGCAGTCTGCCAGTAAAATTGCTCAGGATGAACTACAGCGTTTCAAGCAGCTGTTACCGGTCAATGCCGTGAGTCGCTCGCAATATGATGCCATCGATAATCAATATAAAGCTGCACAGTCGAGTCTGAAACAGGCGCAATCCAATTATGATACTGCCAAAAACCAGACCACTTATAACCAGCTGATTGCCACTAAAAATGGCGTGATCACGGCACGCAATATCGAAACGGGTCAGGTGGTCGCAGCCGGGCAAGCGGCATATGAGTTAGCCATTTCCGGTGAGCGTGAAGTGGTGATTGGCGTGCCGGAACAGGCCATTTCAGAGGTCAAGGTCGGACAGCCTGCCACGGTGACTTTATGGTCCAAACCTGAAGAAAAATTTAGTGCCTTTGTCCGTGAAATATCACCAGCCGCAGACCAATCGAGAACATTTAGAGTAAAAGTCTCACTGCGCGAAGGCAATGCTCAGATCCAGCTCGGACAAAGTGCCCGGGTGTTTTTCCAGCACAGCCGGGACAATAGGCTCAGTGTACCGCTGTCCAGTGTCTCAGCCACAGATCAACAAGCCTATGTGATGCTGGTCAAGCCGGATCATACTGTACACAAAGTCCCGGTGACTTTAGGGGCTTATGGTCGCGATAGCGTACCGGTACTCAGTGGCCTGAAAGCGGAAGATTATGTGGTGATTGGCGGCGTACATTTGCTGCGTGACCAGCAAAAAATCAATCCGATTAATCGTGAAAACCGTCCTGTGACCGTTCAGGCAGGGAGTTAAATATGAACTTTAACCTGTCGGAATGGGCTTTAAAGAATAAGGGCCTAGTACTGTATTTTATGATCCTGCTCGGGCTGATTGGCATCGTGTCCTATTCCCAGCTGTCGCAAAGTGAAGATCCGCCTTTTACCTTTAAAGTGATGGTGATCCAGACCTACTGGCCGGGTGCCAGTGCCAAAGAAGTGTCCCTACAGGTCACGGATCGGATTGAAAAGGAACTGATGACCACGGGGCAATATGACCGCATCATGGCCTATTCGCGTCCGGGTGAATCCATGGTGACCTTTATTGCCAAGGATTCTCTGGCTTCGAAAGATGTGGCCGATGTCTGGTATAACGTGCGCAAGAAAGTCAGCGATATCCGGCATGAATTGCCGCAAGGGGTACAAGGCCCATTCTTTAATGATGAATTCGGCGATACCTTTGGCAATATCTATGTGCTCAAAGGCAAAGACTTCGATTATGCGACCCTCAAGGAATACGCCGACCGTTTGCAGCTACAACTGCAACGGGTCAAAGATGTCGCCAAAGTCGATTTAATCGGCCTGCAAGACCAGAAAATCTGGATTGAGATTTCCAACACCAAAGCTATCCAGCTCGGAGTTCCAGTCAGCGCCATTCAGCAGGCTTTGCAGCAGCAAAATGCCATGACCCATGCCGGTTTTTTTGAAACCGGCTCAGACCGGATTCAGGTTCGGGTCAGCGGTGCCTTAAACAGTATTGAAGAATTACAGCAACTGCCACTTTTGATAAATGGCAAAACCATTCAGCTGGGAGATGTTGCTGAGATCTATCGCGGCTTTAGTGATCCGGCCCAACCCCGGATGCGTTTTATGGCTGAAAATGGCATTGGTATTGCCGTGTCCATGCGCAAAGGCGGCGATATTCTGGCACTGGGCAAACATCTGGAACAGGAATTTGCCCGTCTGCAAAAAACCTTGCCCCTTGGCATGGAGCTGCAAAAAGTCTCCGATCAGCCAGTGGCAGTCAAACGCAGCATTAACGAATTTATGAAAGTGCTGGCAGAGGCAGTAATTATTGTGCTGCTGGTCAGTTTCTTCTCGCTGGGTTTTCGTACCGGACTGGTGGTGGCCTTTTCGATTCCGCTAGTATTGGCCATGACCTTTGCCGGCATGCATTTATTTGATGTCGGCCTGCATAAAATTTCCTTGGGTGCCCTGATTCTGGCACTCGGTCTTCTGGTCGATGATGCGATTATTGCCATTGAAATGATGGCGATTAAAATGGAGCAGGGCTATAGCCGGCTTGAGGCGGCAGGCTTTACCTGGAAAACCACCGCCTTTCCAATGCTGACCGGCACCCTGATTACCGCCGCCGGATTTTTACCGATTGCCACAGCAGCATCGAGTACCGGTGAATATACCCGTTCTATTTTTCAGGTGGTCACGATTGCACTGCTGATGTCCTGGATTGCCGCGGTGTTATTTGTGCCTTATCTGGGCGATAAACTGCTGCCCAATTTCAACAAAGACTTGATACAAAAAGCGCCGTGGTATCAGCGCCTTTGGGCGCGTTTGCGCAAGCAGCCCGAACCCCAGCCGGTCGTGCATCATGCCGGCGAACAGCATGACCCTTATCAAACCCGGTTTTATCAAGGTTTTCGCCGTTGGGTAAATACCTGTGTGACCTATCGTAAGACCGTGATTACAGCAACGGTAGGAATTTTTATTCTCTCCATTTTAATGTTTAAGTTGGTGCCACAGCAATTTTTCCCGCCCTCGAATCGGGCTGAAATTTTGGTGGATCTCAAACTTGAAGAAGGCGCATCACTGAAAGCCACTGAAGCTGCAGTAAAAAAAGTCGAAGCCTTTTTATCGAAACAAGAGGGCATTGATAACTATGTGGCTTATGTTGGGATGGGATCGCCGCGTTTCTATTTACCGCTCGATCAGCAGTTGCCGCAAACCAGTTTTGCCCAGTTTGTAGTGCTGGCATCCTCTTTAGAGGATCGAAATGAAATCCGTCAATCCTTGAGTGATCAGATTCGAAAGTTATTGCCAGAAGTGCGTACCCGGGTGTCTTTGCTGGAAAATGGCCCACCGGTGGGTTATCCACTGCAGTTCCGGGTATCGGGGGAAGACTTGGGGTTGGTGCGTGAATGGGCGCAGAAAGTTGCAGCTACCGTGGGAGAAAATCCGAATACCACCAATGTGCATCTGGACTGGGGCGAGCCGAGTAAAGTCATCAAATTGCAGATTGATCAGGATCGTGCCCGTCAGCTTGGGGTGAGCAGCAGTGAACTGGCCAATGTACTGAATAGCTCGATTTTGGGGGCTGGTATTGATCAGTACCGTGAAAAACGTGAATTGATTGAAATCCGTTTACGTGGTGCTCAGGCTGAACGGGTGGAGGTAGCATCTTTAGCCAGTCTGGCTGTTCCGACCGAAACCGGTACATCGGTACCGTTGGCGCAGCTGGCCAAAATTGAATACAGCTTTGAAGAAGGTCTGATCTGGCATCGGAATCGTTTACCGACCATTACTGTGCGTGCCGATATTCGTAGCAAGTTGCAGCCCGCTACTGTGGTTAATGAACTCAAAGAGCCACTAGAAAAAATCCGGGCAGAGCTGCCGAATGGCTATCTGCTGCAAGTGGGCGGCACAGTTGAGGAATCGGCTCGCGGACAGAATTCGGTTAATGCCGGCATGCCTTTATTTCTCGCAGTCGTCATGACCTTGCTGATGATTCAGCTCAAGAGCATCTCACGGGCCTTTATTGTGTTCCTGACCGCACCTTTGGGCATTATCGGAGTGGTGTTATTCCTGTTAATTTTCAATAAACCTTTCGGCTTTGTTGCGATGCTCGGAACGATTGCATTATCCGGAATGATCATGCGCAATTCGCTGATTTTGATCGATCAGATTGAGCAGGATATTCAGGCCGGAGAGTCGCAGTGGGATGCCATCATCAATGCCACAGTACGCCGTTGTCGTCCGATCATATTGACCGCACTGGCTGCGGTTCTGGCGATGATTCCCTTGTCCCGTAGTATTTTCTTCGGGCCAATGGCGGTGGCGATTATGGGTGGTTTGATTGTGGCAACATTATTGACCCTGTTTTTCCTGCCTGCACTATATGCACAGTGGTTTAAAGTGAAAAAAAGTTTAAATTCTGTTTAAATTTGTCATAATTTCAGGTGCGAAATTTGGAAATTTTCAATATAGTAGCAGCTGAGATTTTTATAATTTAAAAAAATAAGTAATTGCTGCATTGGCCGAGCTGCCAATACGGTAACGAGGTTGAACCAAACATGACTCAAGATACATTAACCAAGATGCGACGTTCCGTAGCGATGGCTTATGTCTTCATGTTTTTGGCCTTATTTACCCTGTTTAGTGGACTATTGGCCTACTGGTTCGCACGTAAAGTCACCCAGGTTGATTATGCCGAGGTCTGGTTACAAGCGCAGGCACTGTGGATCATGCGTAATATCGTGATTTATACCATTTTGGCGCTCTTTGCTGCGCTGTGGTTTATTCCGCTGTTTTTCTTTGCCTGGGACAGCCAGTTATGGGTCAAAGCCTGTGTCGTGACCGGGGTGATTTTCAGCTTTATTGCCTTTATTTTCCTGCTCAATGCCTGGTTTAAAGGCATCCATAAATTCTCTCAAAATAAAGCTGTGTTCTAAAGCATATAATTTTTTTCATATTTCCCCTTGTAAAATCAGGTTTGACCCCAATTTCAGACCTCAGTTGAATATTAAACAAAATTCCGTGAGGAGCATCGCCAGACATGGCTAAACGTGATTATTATGAGGTTTTGGGCGTCGCTAAAACCGCTAGTGATGATGAAATCAAAAAAGCCTACCGTAAGTTGGCGATGAAATATCATCCAGACCGTAACCCGGACAATGCTGAAGCTGAAGATAAATTTAAAGAAGCAGCAGAAGCCTATGAAGTGCTGTCTGATGGTGAAAAGCGCAGCATGTACGACCGTATGGGCCATCAGGCCTTTGAAGGGGGTATGGGCGGCGGTGGCGGCTTCGGCGGTGGTTTCAGCGCAGAAGATATTTTTAGCCAGTTCGGTGATATTTTCGGTGGTGCTTTTGGTGGCGGCGGTGGTCGTGGCCAGCAACGCGCACGCCGTGGTTCTGACTTACGCTATGTAATGGAACTGACCCTGGAAGAAGCGGTCAAAGGCGTCAAGAAAACCATTACCTTTACTGCACCGGCACCGTGTGATGCCTGTGATGGTAAGGGTTCAAAAAATCCAAATGATGTGGAAACCTGCCGTACCTGTCATGGTGCCGGTCAAGTGCGTATGCAGCAAGGTTTCTTCTCGGTACAGCAAACCTGTAGCACCTGTCGTGGTCAGGGCAAGATCATCAAGAACCCATGTAATAAATGTCATGGTTCGGGTGTGTCGGATCGTCAGCAAACTCTGGAAGTCACTATTCCTGCGGGTGTGGACAATGGTGACCGCGTTCGCTTGACCGGTAAGGGTGAAGCAATCCGTGATGGTCAGTCAGGTGACTTGTACGTAGAAGTGGTGGTGCGTGAGCACGAAATCTTCCAGCGTGATGGCGCTGACCTGTATATGGATGTGCCGGTATCGATTGCTGATGCAGCCTTAGGTAAGGAAGTTCAGATTCCTACGCTGGATGGCCGTGTTAGCTTGAAAATTCCTGAAGGTACGCAAACGGGTAAACTGTTCCGCTTACGTGGTAAGGGTGTTAAACCGGTACGTACCAGCATGCAAGGTGACTTGCTGTGCCGTATTGTGGTGGAAACTCCAGTGAATTTAAGTGCACGTCAACGTGAACTGTTAAAAGAACTGCAAGAAACCATGGATGGTGAAGATAGCAAATCATCACCAAAGAAAAAATCATTCTTTGATCGTTTGTTTGATTAATTGAGTGAAAGTAAAAAAGGACGCTGAGGCGTCCTTTTTTATTATGTAGATAAGATACTCTAGATTAGAAGATGCTATTTATTGTTTGATAAGTCTCGCTTAAACATAAAAACCGCCTAAAAAGCGGTTTCTATTTTTATATTTGACTATCTAAATAGAAAGTATGAGTCCAAATTTGGAGGGTGATAGATATTTTGTAAGTGAGAAAAAAGCATCATTCCCGAAATTAAAAAGGCCAATATTGTTATTACAGAGCTATATAATCGCATTCATTACTTATCAAATTTACCAGTACAGCAGATTACTCTTATTTTGTTATCATGACAATGAAAGCTTAATCTTATTGAAATAATTATAAATTTTACTTTTTAATAAATAAAATAAATATATATATAAGAAAACTTGATTAATTAAATTTTTCGTGTATAGTTAACTTAACTAGAAAAAAGTCTTGTTTCGGTAAATCTTCTTTAAGTATCGTAGTTTTAGTCATAATCCTTCGTTTTTTTTTCAGATTTTAAGTCTCAATCTTTATTATTTCAAAGTTATATTCAGTCAATAAATTGACTAAAAATTATTAAAAAATTAGTAGGATATATTATGTCAAACTCAAATGTTGTTAAAGGTACTGTAAAGTGGTTCAACGAAACTAAAGGTTTTGGTTTTATTCAACAAGAATCAGGTCCAGATGTTTTTGCTCATTTCAGTGAAATTGCGAGTTCAGGTTTTAAAACCTTGCTTGAAGGCCAGCTGGTTGAATTCAGTGTAGCTCAAGGTCAAAAAGGACCGAATGCTGTAAATATTGTTGCTATCTAAGCAAGAATAAACAGTAAAAAAAGCACTTAATAAGTGCTTTTTTTATCGTTCAAATTTAATTTTAAGTTATTTTCCAAATTGGAAAAATCTTTAGAAAAACAGGATTCAAGTTGTTAAAAATAAATGATTTAATTGCAAAATCTAAAAATGGTACTGAAATTATTGTTTCGTTAATTCCTCTCAATAAAATGCAAAATACACGTCAGGGTTTAAAAAGAATTGAAGTGGGTAAAAGAGTTCTTCTTTCATCTGGGGTTGAGGTAGATTTAAACTTAGATGGCCGTACATTCTATACTTCTCTAAATCAATTATTTAAGTTAAATCATAAAGTTATTTAAAGATAAAATTCAGAAACATCAATTTTTGGTGGATATTTTGCCACTTTAACTATTATTAAAGGTATAGATATGCTTAAACAAAGTATTAGTGTAAAGGATCAGTTTGGGGCTCAACACGCTATTCAAGCAACAGTCGATCATCATTTTTCTAAAACACAATCTCATTCCAATATAAAACATATCACTGTAGATGGTGAAGATATTCGTCCCAGTTTTGAAATGTGCTTTCAAAGTACCTTAAGTGGAAAAATTTTCAAAATCGTATAGATCATTCCTAAGTGACTTAGGTTCATCGCTTCAGTGAGAGATAAGCTGAGCTGAATTGAAAGACAATAAAAACTCTAGACGATCCTAATCTGCCCCCGAAGCTTGAATGTTCTTCATCTGATTTGAAAGCTGCTTTTTGAAGAGGGTTAGGTTCATGCGTGCTATTGATCCATATCCGACGACCTGGATGAGATCTAGCCCATAATTCCAAAGACCTGATTGAAACTCTTATCAATATCAGTGATTTCGATCTTTGAGTATTTTCATTGATTTTTATGCAATGCATCTTAGTGTTATTCCGCAGTTTTGCTATAGTAAGAGCAATTTTGGATCAACATCAGGACTATGTTATGTCAGCTACACCACGCATTGGGATCTTGGGTGCAGGCGGTCGTATGGGGCGTATCCTTATTCAGGCTGTGCATGAAGCAGGTTATCAATTGGCGGCTGCGGTAGAACGCCCTGAAAGTACACTATTAGGCGCAGATGCTGGCGAACTTGCCGGAATTGGCGCAACAGGTGTTAAGGTCGTGGGTAGCCTTACCGATGTAGTCAAAGACTGTGATGTCGTGATTGATTTCACTGCGCCAGCAGCGACCGTCAATCATCTGAAAATCTGCCGTGAAGCAGGTGTCGCCATCGTGATTGGTACGACGGGTATGAATGACGAGCAAAAAGCCTATCTGGATCAATCTGCGACAGAAACTCCTGTAGTTTATGCAGCAAACTATTCAGTAGGTGTAAACGTGTCGATCAAACTGCTTGAACTGGCCTCTAAAGTTTTTGGCGATACGGTTGATATCGAAGTGATTGAAGCACATCACCGTCACAAAGTAGATGCACCGTCAGGTACAGCTTTGATGTGGGGTGAGGCGATTGCGGAAACTTTGGGTCGTGACTTAAAAGAAGATGCCGTATATTGCCGTGAAGGTCATACCGGTCCGCGTGAGCGTAAAAGTATTGGCTTCCAGACCATTCGCGGTGGCGATATTGTCGGTGAACATACTGCAATGTTTATTGCTGATGGGGAACGTGTGGAAATTACTCATAAAGCGACTAACCGGATGAACTTTGCTTCTGGTGCGGTACGTGCTGCAGCTTGGGTCGTAGGCCGTGAAGCGCGTAAATATGATATGAAAGACGTGCTTGGTTTTAACGATATTCAGGTTTAAAACCGAGTTAAAATCATTTATAGAAAAGTATAAAACTAAAATAAGACGAATAAAAAATGCAAAAAATGATTTTCCTGCTCTGTGCAGTGGCGCTTGGCGCCATTGCGCAGGCAAAGCCTGTTGGGACGCCTAAACTCAGTATTCATAAAAATAATATCAAGGTCTGGACCTACCAGAGTGAACAAAACCCGGTCTTTCTCTATAAAGCTGAAACCACCTATACCGCGCCCATTGAAAATGCCGTGTCCCTGATTCTGAATGTCGAGCATGCAGTACAGTGGGTTCCCTATATGGGTAGCATCAAGGTCCTGTCCCGCGATGATAAAAAAGGCGACTTTACCCTGTATATGGTGCTGGATTTTCCATTTCCCTTAAAAGACCGCGACCTGATTGTACAGGGCAAGATGATCAAGGAAGCCAATGGTCAGATCACCATCAAGAATAAAGCCATCCAGAGTGCCTATCCTTTAAACCCGGATTATGTGCGTTTAACCGATTATCAGGGCGACTGGACTTTTCAGAAACTGGCTAATAATAAGGTCAAGGTCTCTACCTATGGTTATGCCAATCCGGAAGGTTCCATTCCTTTGACCTTCGTAAATATGTTCGTGCAACAGCAGCCTTATCAGATGCTGCAGAAAATGAAGACCGAGCTGGCCAAGCCTTCACCTATTGCGGTCTTGCCTGAAGCCCTACAATAAAAAAGACCCAATCGCTGGGTCTTTCTAACAGATGAAAACAGACTGAATTTAAGCTGAAAAATCTGCTTTAAGTACAATCCGGTAACGGGCTTTGCCAGAATGTAGATGTTCAATCGCTTGGTTCAGCTGTGACATCGGGAAAACTTCAATTTGTGGGGCAATATTTTTACGTGCAGCAAATTGGAGTAACTGACGTAATGCCGCCGGTGAACCTGTCGGTGAACCGGTGACTGATTTAGCTCCGCCAATCAGCATGCCAGCCGGAATCTGCATCGGCTCAAGTGGTAAGCCCAACATATGCACAGTACCGTTCGGTGCCAAAGTTGCCAGATAAGCCTGCCAGTTCAAGGTGACATTGACGGTACTCAGTAATAAATCAAACTTGCCACGCTGGGCTTTTAATGCAGCGACATCACGACTATTCACTACATGGTCAGCGCCCATGGCTTTCAGCTCATCGGTTTTATCCAGATTTGAAGTGAAAGCGGTAATCTCGCAGCCCCAAGCTTTGAGCAATTTAATTGCGATATGACCTAAACCACCAATTCCGATTACACCAACATGATGAATGGCCTGAATCTGATGTTTGAGAATCGGATCGAATACGGTAATTCCGCCACAGAGCAGGGGACCAGCACTTTCAGGATCAAGATCTTCAGGTAGGGGAATGACCCATTGCCATCCGGCACGCACTTTGTCGGCAAAACCACCGGCATGTCCGACAATGGTAGCCACCTGACCGCCAGTACACAGCACCTGCTGACCTGAAATGCAGGGAACGCAATATTGGCAGCTTTCCGCTGTCCAGCCGATTCCCACTCGTTGACCAACTTTCAGGCCTTTGGCTTCTGCACCCAGATGGGTAATGGTACCAATAATCTCATGTCCTGCTACAACCGGATACACTGAAGAACCCCAGTCATTATTGATCACTGAAATATCGGAATGACAGAGACCGCAGTATTCTACTTTGACTTCGACCTGATGCGGTTGCAGTTCTCCGGCATCAAACTGATAAGGTTCAAGTTCCGCACCTGCAGACATGGCTGCATAAGCTTGAATAATATTATTCGACATGATTTCGACTCTTATTTAAATGGGAGGATATTGTTTTAAAGTCACAATGATTTTCATGGTCATCGACCATACCAACGGCCTGCATAAAGGCATAACAGATGGTGGGTCCAACAAATTTAAAACCGGCCTGTTTAAGGGCTTTAGACATCTTCTGGCTCTCAATGGTTTGAGCGGGTGCTTGCCGATAATCCACAACATCATTATTCAGTCGCGGTTGCTGGGCAAAAGACCAGAGCCAATCCACCGGATTGATGCCTTGCTGTTTTAGTTTCAGCCAGGCTTGGGCATTTTCCCGAATGGCATTGAGTTTGCCACGGTGCCTTATCAGGCTAGCATCTTCAAGTTTCAGTTGGAGTTGTTGATCTGTAAGTGAGGCGATAGATTCAATCGAATATTGAAAAAAATGTTCACGATAAGCTTTACGTTTTCTGAGAACGGTAATCCAGGCCAGACCAGCCTGCTGTCCTTCCAGACATAGCATTTCAAACAGGCGATTTTCATCCAGCAGTGCCTGTCCCCATTCCTGATCATGGTAGGCGATATACAATGGATCATCGGAGCACCAGCCACAGCGTTGTACAGTCATGTGATGCCCCTTGTTTTTATACTTTTATAATTTAAAAACAGTCCATTGATCTTGCTGGTTATCCCAGTAAGACAATTCAGCTTGATCCAGATCGCTAAATTGAATCCACATATCTTTACCGGCCTTGTCAGCATAACCGGTACTGATCAGAAGCGCATCCTCGGTAATTTCCATCACCCAGCCCTGGTAAGTTTGACCATTCAATACAATTTTTTGTTGATTGCCTGATTCAGCAAATTCCACCAGACGATTGATCAACGCTTCTGACATGTAAATATCCTAAAATTAACGAAAATAGGGATAAGGGTTGACCACACCGCGGCCCTTGCCCTGTAAATAGATTCCATAATGCAGATGGGGCACAGTATGCCGGGCATTGCCGCTGTTGCCGACATAACCGATCAGCTGGCCTTTTTTGACATGGTCGCCTACTTTTAAGCCACGCTTATGGCCATCCAGATGCGCATAATAATGCCAGGAGCCGCCCGGACCCAGAATCCAGACTACTTTACCACCCAAATTGTTATTACGTAAATCTGCAATCAGGCCCTCAGTCGCGCTAAAAACTTTGGTTCCACGTGGAGCCATGATATCAATGCCTTCATGCAGACGTCCGCGACTACGCGAAGCGCCCCAGGTATCTGTTAATTCACGTACCTGTATGCGTGCCACCGGGATCGGCAGAGAAGAGGGCATCCGCATATTTTTCAGCTTTTGCACCAGGATGGGATTGAGCTGTACAGCGGGGGATTTTTCCGGTGTACTGCTACAGGCTGCCAGCAGCACAGTGATGAAAGCAATCCATGTCAAAGCAAGGTATTGGCGCACTTTATTCATCCTTAAATATTGGCAATGCTCATGTTGAGCTGATCGATATTTTCCTTTATTCAGACTATGTCACAGATTTACGCTAGTGATCAATTTCTTCATGGCAGTCGGAATACCGGCATCGGTTGCTGTTTGCGGACTCATCCAACAGCCTTGTAGTTCAATCGCCAGCTGTTCCTGCTGTTCCTGATCTACTGCAAAAACAATTGCTTCAAGTTGCCAAGTAAAATGGATAAAACTGTGGCTAATCTGGGTTTTTTTGACGATATTTTTCAGGCCAAGTTGCTGGCATTGCTGTTCAAATTCATATGCATTTTCAATAATCGGCAGACACCAGAGACCGCCCCAAAGACCGCTATTGGGACGTTGCTGCCAAAGCCAGTCTGTACCGGACTGGATTAGCAGGACCTGAGCAGAGCGTACAGGAACTGGTTTTTTGGCCTTTTTGAAAGGCAATTCATTTTCCAGTCCTTGCTGATGAGCCTTACAATGCTGCTGCATCGGACAATACAGACATAAAGGCTTTTTCGGGGTACACACGGTCGCGCCCAGATCCATAATCGCCTGGGTGTAGTCATGATTGCGTTCAATAGGACAGAGCTGCTCCGCCAATTGCCAGAGGGCACGTTCATGTACGGGTTTGGACAGATCATCTTCAATGGCAAAGAAACGTGACAATACTCGTTTGACATTGCCATCCATGATTACGCCATATTGACGTAAACCGAGGGACATCAAGGCGCCAGCGGTAGAACGGCCAATACCGGGCAAGGCCATCCATTCTTCCAGGGTTTGAGGGAACTGCTGCTGTGCTGTCACGATGCCGGCGGCTTTATGCAGATTGCGGGCGCGGGCATAATAGCCGAGACCTGCCCAGTAAGGTGCAACCTCATCCCATGAGGCTTGACCTAAGTCCTGAACAGTCGGAAAACGCTGGATAAATCGTTCGAAATATTGCAGTACAGTTTTGACCTGGGTTTGCTGCAACATGATTTCAGAGACCCAGACTTTATACGGATCATCTGTCACCTGCCAGGGCAAGTCATGACGACCATGCACATCAAACCATTCTAACAGGGCATCTGAAAATACAAACATGGATAAATAGCAACCGAATAAGCAGCAGCCATTATAGCGGAATCGGCAGGCCTAAAATGTGAAAAGTAGATAAAAACTGCGGAGTAGTGTGTAGGGATATCAGCTTAATAACACAAACAATAAATGCTCCGAAGAGCATTTATTTTAAAACAGCAAAGATTTAGTCGCTAATCCCCCAGCGTTCATCCAGCTTCAATACTTTGTCTTTATAGCGCGGAATAATATGAATATGCAGATGTTCGACCTTTTCCTGAAACACTTCGCCATCAATAAAACCGACATGGAAACCGGCGGGCTGGTAACGTAAATTGAGCTCATTACGTGCCTGTTCGAGCAAAGACATCAGGCTTTTACGTTCTTTGTCCGTCACTTCAAAAAATGAAGCCACATGCCGGAGTGGAGTCACTACACAGTGACCTTCGGATAATGAATTCGGTTCAGGCAGCACCACACCATAATCATTTTTAGCAATGACATCATATTCGTCATAGTTACAGTAAGGGCAGTTGGTTTCAGCCATAGTCAGCATTCTCCTCTGGTAGGATTTATCGTTCTTTTCTTCAATGATTCTTTAAAGTGCTCAGCTTGATTTCAAGTCGAGCACTTATATCTATTTAAGCCAAATGACGTTCCAATAAGGCATACATCGCCGCCAAGCTTTTTTGTTCCGCTTCAGCATTGTAACCAAGATCCACGCCATTGGCTTTGGCCCGTTCGTCGGCGAGCGGGTTGCTAAAGCCATGTTTGGCATCTTCAAAGACAATCACCTCATGCTCGACGTTGGCCGCATGCATTTCTTCACGGAAACTGGCGACATCATCTAAGGTGACCATGCTGTCTAGCTCACCGTGCAAGACTAGAATTTCGGCCTGAACCTGACCTTCTTGAGCCGGTGCTTTGGCAGCAAGTGTCCCGTGGAAGGTGGTCACTGCTTTTAAAGGGGCATTGGCACGCGCCAGATCCAGCACTACTTTACCGCCGTAACAAAAACCGATGGCAGCAAGTTTCTCTGCATTGACTTCATCCTGTGCTGCCAAGGTATTTAAAGCTGCTGTCGCACGATCAACGATGGTGTCCGGATCTTCAAAGGTCTGCATCATCCACTGGTAGGCCTGATCAGAATGGGTGGTCACTTTTTTGTTACCATACATGTCAATCGCCAAGGCTGCATAGCCATGTTCTGCAAGTTCGCGAGCACGCTGTTCGGTATATTCATTACGACCCCACCATTCTGGTGCGACCAGCACACCTGCAAGGGGTGTATCTGTTTCTGGAGCGGCAAAATAGCCAATCAATGCGCTACCATCCGGCGCAGTATAATGAATTTCACGGGTCTTGATTGCTGCCATGCTGACGTCCTCTATTCTTGTTGAACCGTTTAATTAACATATAACATAGCAAAACTGATCTGAATGTGACATGAAAACATTCGATTAATTATGCTTCATCCATATAAAAAAGAGAGGCCGCTATCGCGCCTCTCTGATTGAGTATTTAAAAAAACAGTATTGATTACTTCATAATTTCCAGTAATTCCACATCAAAAATTAAGGTACTGTTTGGCTCAATCACATCACCTGAACCAATTTGTCCATAGGCCAGTTCTGCAGGAATGAAGAAGCGGTATTTGGCACCTTCTTTCATCAGTTGCAGGCCTTCAGTCCAACCGGTAATCACTTGGGTGGTACGGAAGACCACAGGCTGATTACGGGCAATTGAACTGTCAAAAACCGTGCCATCAATCAAACGGCCTTCATAATGTACGCGGACATTGCTATCGGCTTTTGGCGATTTGCCTTTGCCTTCCTGAAGAATCTGATATTGCAGGCCAGATTTAGTCGTTTTTATCCCTGCTTTTTTGGCATTTTCTGTCAGAAAAGCCTGACCGATTTTGGCATTTTCTTCAGCTTTTTGTTTTAATTCAATCAGCTCTTTGGCTTCACTTTGACGTTTAAACTGGGTCAGCACTCGAGCCATGTCTTCTTCAGTTAAAGTGGATTGTTTTCCGGCAGCAGCAGCTTTTAAACCGGCACTGAAAGCGTCCAGATCAATCCCTTGCAAAGAGTCGGCATTACTTTTCCCCATCAGATAACCAAAGCTATAACCGACCTGTTCAGCTTCCGGGCTTTTATTGGTCACATCTTTGGCAAGCAGATTGCCAGAACTTAGCAGTAAAACCATCAAACTTATTTGTATTTTCATATTTATTCTCAAAATAAAGGAGAGCGCATTGCTCTCCTTATTTATAGATTATTTGACTTCAATGAGTTCCACATCAAAAATCAAAGTACTGTGTGGAGGAATCGTCCCTGGCACGCCTTGTTCACCATAACCAAGTTGAGATGGGATATACAGGGTCGCTTTACCGCCTTCTTTCATCAGTTGCAGACCTTCAGTCCAGCCTGGAATCACTTGATTGAGTGGAAACTCAATCGGCTCGCCACGTTCAACCGAACTGTCAAATACAGTACCATCCACCAGTTTGCCGGTGTAATGGACTTTCACGATTGAAGAAGCAGCTGGCTGTTTGCCCGTGCCTTCTTTAGTCACTAGGTATTGCAAACCGGAAGCTGTGGTTTTTACACCCGCTTTTTTGGCATTTTCTGTCAGGAAACTGTCACTCGATGCTTGTGCCTGTTTAGTGCTATCGAGTTGCTTTTGCTGCATTTCTTTCTGGAACTGTTCGTAAGCTGCCTGTAATTCTTCTTCAGTATACGCCGGTTCAGTACGCGCATGTCCTTCACGTACGCCTGTCACAAAGCTATTAATATCGAGTTCAGGTGGGGTTTGATGAGCCACTTCATAACCGAGAGCATAGCTGATTTTAGAAACAGCAGAGGCATCTTTAGATGCTTTAGTCGTTTGAGCAGCTGGGTTTTGAGTTGCATAGTAAACAGGTACTAGCGCGGCACCGCCTAGAAGAACAGCGACAGCAATCGGTAAGGCCTTGCTCATGTATTATTCCAATCTAATGTTATCGTTGAGGTTCATTCCATCTTAGCAGAAAATTTTGAGAAATCTTGTAGAGTACGTGGATTTTTAGCAAGCAAATGCACCTGCGGTGTTTAAAAAATAAAGGATAAAAAACCAGCAAGTGCTGGTTTTTTTATTCAAAAAGATCAACTGGTTTTTGTTTTGGTTTTATAGCTATAAGTATAATCATAGCTATAACGGCTTTGTTGCACAAAGATTTGAAATGCAAAGCGCCCCTAATTGAGTCAAATTTAAGGCGTAACTTGGGTAAGTGGTCGACCTAATTCCGTAAATCTGTTAAGGACTGCTACACGTGCATGGATCTCATTCACTTGGCTACCAAAACTCCTTGCGCTGAGTTTATCTCCTAATAATTTAATGCAGTGCATCTTAGTTTCAACCAAACTTCGCCGATGATAGCCTGACCATTTTTTCCATAGTGTCCTGCCTAAACGTTTAATTGTTCGAAGTAATTCATTTCGCTCTAGCGAGCTACTCTTTGTATCTTTCCATGGTTTCGCATTTTTTCTAGGTGGAATCACCGCATGCGCTTGCCGATCTGCAATGACCTGACGGCATTGCTTGGTGTCATAAGCTCCATCGGTATAAACAGAGT
>JQCU01000238.1:0-498 GCA_000761495.1 Acinetobacter idrijaensis | reverse complement strand
TACAGCAAGAACAAGCCATGAAGCAGAAACACCGCAAGACCATGAAGAGAAGTGGACCATCGCTATGAGCAGCCAAAATGATTTAGATGATCAGTTGTATATTCTATTAGCCTCCATGAAGGAATATAGAGAAGCTATAGCAGACGATAACAAGCGATTAGAGACGTTTTACAATAAAGTGGCTACTGGGGTGCTAGAACAGAGCAAAAAGACCCTAAATAACGCAAATAAGGAAGCTACACATGCCCTTCAAGGGCGTATTCATGAACTAGACAAGGCTACTGATAAACTGAACTATAGATTCATTGCTCTGTTATGTGCAATTTTCCTCAGTCTGGTGCTGGTTTTTCTGTCTTTCATATTTTTATTCATTCCAAGTTTTGACGAGATCAAAGAACGTCGGGCAGAAGCAGCTTGGCTAGAACAAAGATATAACCTGGATATTAAAAACTGTAATGGCCAATCCTGTGTCCGGATCATGAAAAATGACTGTCATGG
>JQCU01000237.1:0-266 GCA_000761495.1 Acinetobacter idrijaensis | reverse complement strand
CAATTGAACAAACAGATGGCGTAAGTAAAGGGAGAAGTGCGACACGTCCTGTCGGTAAAGGGCTGAGTGATCTATACGTGAAATCACAAGCAAAAGAACTGAATACCGGACTTGATAAAAGTAATGAAGGCTTGAAAAAAATCCAAAATGCACTGACGACAATGAGTCAATCCATTGAGGATCAAACGCCGCAAATCAAATCATCTGGAAAAGGCATTAACAAATTAATTTCTGGTACAGAATCAGTGCAAACGGGCATTCAAAAC
>JQCU01000236.1:0-8209 GCA_000761495.1 Acinetobacter idrijaensis | reverse complement strand
AAAATCGGCTTTTTGCGGTTTTTATGATCAGGATGAATTTTTTAAGTTATTGATTTAAATGTTAATATACAAGTGTATTTCGTATAAGCGCCATTATGTTAAATGGGGCGGATTATTCTCATTAATGATCCCAAAAGCTTTTCTCCATGCCTGAGGGCTGGTGCCATATTTTTCACGGAAATTCTTTCTAAATGACACAGTATTATTAAAACCTGAAAGCTCGGTTATCTTTTCGATAGACAAGTTTGTCGCTTCTAAAAGTTCACAACTTAATCTGATTCTTTCAGTATTCAGCCAATCGACTAAGGTCATACCTGTCGCTTTCTTAAAGTGCCGTGTGAACGTCCTGCGTGTCATATGTGTCCGTTCAGCGAGGCTTTCAATATTATGTTGTAAGGCTAAATTCTTTCTTAAAAAATCAAGTAATAGGTTAATTTGTGCATCTTGGCTCGATTCTGCGACTGGCTGTTCAATAAACTGAGTTTGCCCACCTTCACGGTGAGGCGGGATCACCATTACTCTAGCAACTTTATTCGCAATTCGTGCATTATAGATTTCACGTACCAAGTACAAGCAGCAGTCTAACGCTGCGCCTGTTCCAGCAGAGGTTACGATCCTTTGGTCTTCTACATACAGGGCGTCATTATCAAGTTGAACCTGTGGAAATCGTTCACTAAAATCCTGTTCAGCCATCCAGTGCGTAGCTGCTTTTTTATGGTCAAGCAGCCCTGCATATGCCAATGCATAAGTTCCGTAGCATAACCCTACAATTCTAATTCCAGCTTGATATGCACAATTTAGGGCATCGATAAGTACTTTTTCAGGTTTGTGATTAAAATCATCCCATCCAGGAATAATAATAAGATCCAATTGTTTAATAAGTTCGATCCCCCCATCAGGGATAATCATCATAGACTGTTCTGTTTTTACGGGTTGGCCATCTATAGAAAAAATTCTCAGATCAAATAAGCGTTTATCTTCAATCTTGATATTGAAAATGATATGGGGGATAGAGAAGTGAAATGGATTTATATTGGGATATACGAACAATCCAATCACTGGTATAGCCATTCAATCTACCTCTCTAAAATAATAAATATAGCATGTTGTCCCAATAGTTTCGATGATTGTCCTTAAGGACAATTTTATTGCTTAATTTTTCCTATCATGATTCGAGTATGACTAAATGATTGGATCTGGAACATGAATAAAATTTTAAGTAGCTCTGTTATTGCACTCTCTCTGGCAATGGCTTCAGTCCATTTATATGCGAATGATAAGGTGGTTCAGCGAGATACTTCTAAAGTTACGCATATACAAGAAATTCGCAATGCAACGATTAAAGTAACCTATGCTGATACGACCTTTTTAATTGACCCAATGTTTGCTAAAAAAGGATTCTATGAAGGTTTTCCTGATACTCATCGTAGCTATTTACGGAACCCATTAGTCGATTTGCCTATCAAGCCCGAAACGATTTTAGAAGGTGTAGATGCGGTAATCGTGACCCATACCCATCTAGATCATTGGGATGATGCAGCACAAGCGACTATTCCGAAAAACATGCCGTTGTTTGTACAGAATAAAGAAGACCAGAAAATCATTCAGTCACAAGGCTTCAAAGATGTTCGTGTATTAACTCAAGCGACCTTTGAAGGGATTAAGCTCACTAAAACTGGTGGTCAACACGGTACTGATGCCATGTACCGTATTCCTAAGCTTAAAGCTGGATTAGGTGAAGCAATGGGTGTGGTATTTGAAGCTGCTGGCCATGAAACTGTTTATGTGGCAGGAGATACCATCTGGCGTTCTGAAGTTGATCAAGCGATTCAAACATTTAAACCTGATGTGATTGTCTTGAATACAGGTAACGCCTTGGTTGATGGCTTTAAAGAATCCATTATTATGGGCAAAGAAGATACTTATCATGCAACTCAGAAAGCACCAAATGCTAAAGTGGTTGCTGTTCACATGGATGCAATTAACCACATGTCGGTAACACGTGCTGAGCTTGCAGATTACGTAAAGGACAAAGGAATCCAAGATAAGGTTTTAATTCCTATCGATGGTGAAACGCTTTCTTTCTAAAGTGACTTAAAGAAGTGGAAGCATTCCACTTCTTTAAAACATAAGTAGAACAAAACAAATATTAGTTAAGTAAAGGAATAGGTATGTCAAAATCAGCTTTATTAGTTATCGACTTACAAAATGAATATCTACCTACAGGTAAATTACCATTGGTAAATATTGAACAAGCTGCTGCTAATGCAGTGAAAGTAATTGCGAAAGCCCATCAACTGGGTACTCAAGTGATTCATGTGCAACATATTGCTGATGCTGAATCTCCTATATTTGAACCTAGCTCAAATGGTATTGAATTTCAGGACACAGTTAAGCCGCAAGAAGATGAAGCTGTAATCATTAAAAATCACATCAATGCGTTCTTAAATACGAATCTCAAAGAAATTTTAGATAGCAATCAAGTGACTGAGTTAGTCGTGATTGGTGCTATGACGCATATGTGTGTTGATGCTGCTGTTCGTGCTGCTTCTGATTTTGGTTATAAGGTAAAAGTGATACATGATGCTTGTGCAACACTAGACTTGGAATTTAATGGCGTTAAAGTACCTGCTGGTCATGTCCATGCAACATTAATGGCCGCTTTTGAATTTGCATATGCTCAAGTAATATCAACTGAAGATTATGTTAGCTAAAGACTAAGATTTCCTAAAATTAACATAATACACGTTATATGAAGTTAAAAAAGGGAGCTTTAAGCTCCCTTTTTTACTAGTTTTTTTTAAATTGCTAAGCGTAAATTCAGCGCTTTTACCACTTTAATAACAGTATCAAAGCTTGGATTTACATCGCCAGAAAGTGCTTTATAAAGACTTTCTCGGCCTAAACCTGTGTCTCTTGATAATTGAGCCATTCCTTTAGCTTTAGCAATATTACCTAAAGCTTTTGCAATGAATGCCGCATCACCATTAGATTCATCTATACAGGCTTGTAGGTAAGCTTGCATATCTTCTTCTGTTTTAAGATGTTCAGCACTGTCCCATTTACGAAGTTTGATAGCCATTTACAGCTCCTCCTCTAAATCTTGTGCTAGTTGTAGGGCAAGTTTTATATCTTTACTTTGCGTAGACTTGTCTCCGCCTGCTAAAAGAATAACGACTCTTTGCCCTTGCTTACAGTAATAGATCCTGTAGCCAGGTCTGAATAGCCACTAATTTTGTAGACACCTTTTAGTTAGATAAAATGGCTAATTAACGAGGTGCTTATGAGCAGTAAACGATACCCTGAAGAATTCAAAATTGAAGCAGTAAAACAAGTCACTGAGAAAGGTTATAGTGTGGCCGAGGTTGCTACACGTTTAGGAACCACCACCCATAGTCTGTATGCCTGGATTAAACGTTATGATCCACAGCAGCCCAAGATAATAGAATCTAATGATCCAAGCGCAGAATTAGCAAAGTTAAAAAAAGAACTGCAACGGGTTACTGAAGAAAGGGACATATTAAAAAAGGCCGCGATGTACTTCGCAAGCCAGTCCAAATGAGGTACGCCTTTATTCAGGACAATCAGCACATATGGCCTGTTCGTCGTTTATGTTCAACGTTAGATGTTCATCACAGTGGTTATTACGCATGGTTAAAGCAACCCACCAGTAAAACTGCAAGGAAACGGCAACAGCTTTCAGGACTGATTAAACAGTTCTGGCTGGAATCTGGCGGAGTCTATGGCTATCGCAAAATTCACTGTGATTTGAAAGATGTTGGCGAAAGTTGCGGGATCAATCGAGTACATCGGCTGATGAAAGCAGATGGTCTTAAATCACAGCGTGGTTATCGTAAGCCTAGAGCTTACGCTGGTACTCCGGCTGTCATTGCCGCAAACAGCTTAAATCGACAGTTTAATCCAACTGAGCCGAACCAATTATGGGTGACGGACATTACCTATATCCGTACACATGAAGGGTGGTTGTATCTGGCAGTTGTGATTGACCTTTTTTCACGTCTTGTTGTTGGCTGGTCTATGAAATCAAGAATCACGACAGATCTGGTTTTAGATGCGTTATTGATGGCTTTGTGGCGGAGAAATCCAAAGAACAAAGTCCTAATCCATTCTCTTGCGAAGCAATGCTTCTCAGGTAGCCAATATACCAGTCATGAATGGCAGACATTTCTCAGGCATCATAATCTTGAAAGTAGTATGAGTCGTAGAGGCAATTGTCATGACAATGCTGTTGCAGAAAGCTTCTTTCAGCTATTAAAGCGGGAACGAATTAAAAAGAAAATCTACGCAACTAGAACTGAAGCAAGATCAGATATCTTTGAATATATTGAGATGTTCTATAATTCAAAACGCAGACATGGTTCCAATGGTCAGCGTTCTCCATTAGATTATGAAAAGGCCAATCAAAAGATGGTTATGTGTGTCTAGAATTTTGGTGGCTATTCAACCTAACTTAAATAAAAAGTCTCCGACAAACCAGATAGTGTTAACCATGAAGCTCTAATCTTATACAAGTTAGAGCTTCTGTTTTTCTCAGCTTAGTTACCTCGATAGGTTGAATATCCATAAGGACTAAGCAATAAGGGAATATGATAGTGTTTTACCGAGCCATCGGTTTGGAAAATCACCGGGACTTCTGGAAAGAAAGAATTTTGCTTATTTTTCTTAAACCATTCACCTGTTTTGAAGGTAACTTTATAGACGGCATTGTCGAAAGTTTTATTTTCTGGAAATAATGCGGTTACACGACCTTGCTCATTGGTTTTAGCTTCTGAAATCTGTATCCATTTTCCATTTTTCTGTTCTTCCAAAGTAACTTTTACATCAGGTGAAGGCAATCCACTTTCCAAGTTAAGTACATGCACACTTAAAGGATTTTGCGCCATTACCCAACTTGAAATAAATAAACTGCCAGCGAATAAAAATAACTTGTTCATATGAATTTATCCTGAATTAAATTGCTTTAAATTTGTTTGAGTGTGATTTCTATGCCCTGTTGTGCACATTGATCATCTTGAATTGACCCACCTGCACCGGCTACACCAACTGCACCTAATAGCTGACTTTTATAAACTACGGGCACTCCTCCACCTAAAAGTAATAATTCAGGTAAGCTGGTTAAATTCTGTGAATCAACATTCTTCTGGGCATTACGCATAAATTGTAAGGTAGTCACCTTGCTTGAATATGCGGTAAAAGCTTTCCTTTGCGCTGCGATTAAATTATGTATACCCACAGTTTCATGCCGTTGACTTGCTAGGACATTGCCACCCTGATCTAACACCACTACAGCCGCAGGTTTAGCAGTAGTGCTACATGCCTGCATGACATTGGTGACCAGTTGATTGGCGAGGTTCAAATCCATAACATAGCTGGTTTTAGGAGCTGAATATGTGATTGAACTACATAGAAGTGCCGGAATAAATAGAAGTTTTTTCATCATTTCTATTAAGCTAAATTAAGAGATAAACTAGCTTATATAAAATAAAGTCATTATTGCATGACAATCAGATTACGAATTTGTAATGTAGTAACAGACAAGTCCATATAATATTATTTAGATGCACATACTTATTGTTGAAGATGAAAACAAAATTGCTGAATTTCTAGCAAAAGGGTTAAATGAATCTGGTTATTTATCCAGTATTGCTCATGATGGATTAACAGCGCTCAGGTTGTTTGAAGAAAAAAACTTCGATCTAGTGATTTTAGATGTCATGTTACCTGAAATTGATGGCTGGCAAGTATTAAAGACCTTAAGGACATTTTCTAAAATTCCAGTACTTATGCTGACTGCAAAAGATCATGTCCTGGATCGAGTTAAAGGCTTAGAACTAGGTGCAGATGATTATTTAATTAAGCCCTTCTCTTATATTGAACTATTAGCACGGGTCAAAAGTCTATTGAGACGCAGTGTAAAAAACGAGTCTGAATATTATCAAGTTGAAGATTTAATTTTATACCGGCTTGAACGTACTGTTTATCGGAACCAACAAAAAATCGACTTAAGCTCTAAAGAGTTTTCGCTTTTACACTTATTAATGCAACATCAAGGTGAATTATTAACCCGATCTCAAATTGCCTCTGAAGTGTGGAATATTAACTTTGATACAGACACCAATGTGGTGGATGTCGCTATCCGTCGTTTACGTGCCAAAATTGATGACCATTTTCAGCCCAAATTAATTCATACTGTTCGGGGTATGGGATATCGTTTAAGCATAAATAAATGAAAAATCAGCTAAGACATCTGAGTTTAACAACACGCTTAAGTATTTCCTTCAGTATTATTTGTTGTACTGTATTTTTTGCTATTGGTTTACTTTCTTATCACAACATGCAGCACCTGTTAGCTAAACAACGTGATCAGAATTTAACTGCACGTGTTGAACGCATTGAAATTTTTTTACAAGATCAAGAAAGTTTTCAGATTTTAGTTAAACACCCACGTCTGTATGAAAATATGCTGGGAAAAGAAGATAATCTTTTAATTTTAAAAAACCAGCAACTAGCCTTAATTGAGATTAATCCACTGAAAGTCCATATTCCAGATATGGGCGAATCAAAAACCATTACCTTTCTGGATAATCAATCTGAATTTGCCACAACCCGTTTGGCCTATAAAACTGTTGTTTTTAATCATCAACATTATCAACTCATTGCTGGCACACAACTTGATGAAGCTCAATCTACCCTAGATCAATATTTATGGACATTGATTCTCTATAGCTTATTGGGATGTGTAATGGCAAGCCTACTCGGACGTTGGGTGGGTCTGTATTTACTCAAATCTTTAAATAATTTGATTGAGCAAACACATAAAATTCAGGGTAATCAACCACATCAGCGAATCGAAGTTAAAAGTACTACAGTTGAGGTTGATAAACTCAGTTCAGCAATGAATGCGATGTTAGAAAAAATTCAAATTAATTATGATCAATTGGCACAGTTTTCTGAAGATATTGCCCATGAGCTAAGAACCCCCTTAAATAATTTAATGGGTCAAACACAAATTATGCTCATGCAATCTCGGTCACAACAAGAACTGGAGCAGCTTTTATATTCTCATCTTGAGGAATATGAACGACTAAGTAAGATGATAGACAATATGTTGTTCATCGCTCGTTCTGAACACAGTGATTATATTATCGAAAAAGAAAATATTGACTTATCCAACCTTATTTTAGAATTGGTCCACTATTTTGAATTCTTGGCTGAAGATAGGCTCATGAGATTTGTTTTAGAGTTAGAAAAGGGAATTCAAATATATGCTAATGCAAATTTGTTAAAAAGAGCGCTGTCTAATCTTATAATTAATGCGATTGATTATGGATTTGAAGATCAAGACATTGTGATTTCAACAAAATCTACGGAAAATCATATCGATATTGAAGTATTAACTAAAAATGTTTTTATTGACAAACAACATTTGAAGCATTTATTTGAACGTTTCTATCAAATTGAGAGTAGTCGACATGCCAAAGCAAAAACTGGTGGTTTAGGATTATCAATCGTTAAATCCATCATGATGTTACATCATGGAGAAGCAACCGCTTATAACACTCAGGAAGGAATTGTATTTAGTTTAAAAATTAAATATTTAACTTGAAGATGTTATTAAAAAGGGCACTGTTGCAAATAACCACTAATGGTAAGCAGAATCCTCTTTTAGCTAAAGGTGCAGCATATGAATCCCTTCCATGGTCGGCATTTTCAGGGAAAAAATCATCCTCTGGGCTGTACGCTGGTATTGTAAATATTGCATTAGCTATCGTGAACTGCAGGAAATGCTTGCCGAACGTGGTGTGAATGTTGATCACACGACTATTTATCGTTGGGTTCAACGTTATGCTCCGGAAATAGAAAAACGCTTACGCTGGTATTGGCGTAATCCTACAGATCTGAGCTCATGGCATATTGATGAAACTTATGTAAAAGTAAATGGACAATGGTCTTATCTGTATCGTGCAGTCGATCAACGTGGCAATACCATGGATTTTTATCTTTCTTCTAGACGTAATACCAAATCAGCATATTGTTTTCTTGGAAAAATTTTAAATAATGTGAAGAAGTGGCAAATTCCAAAAGTGATCAACACGGATAAAGCACCCACATATGGACGTGCTTTATCACGGTTAAAACAGGAAGGAAAATGTCCACCAGACCTTGAGTACAGGCAGATTAAGTATAA
>JQCU01000234.1:0-790 GCA_000761495.1 Acinetobacter idrijaensis | reverse complement strand
CATTCAGAATCCGCCCAAATTGCGTGATCTGGCTATCTTGGCTCGATTTCTGATTCACTCGGAATACCGAGTGTTTATCGCTATAAAACGCTAAAGGCTTGCCGTATTGCTCAATGTAGGCTCGGGTTGAAAGCATATAATCAAAGGTCGTTTCAGACTCACAAAAGCGCAGATGCAACAGCTTTCCAGTGGCGTCATCGATATAAACCAGCAAGCAGCATTTGGAAGCTCGACCTTCAAACCAGTCATGATATGAGCCATCGATCTGGATCAGCTCACCGAAGCAATCACGGTTGTATCGAGGCTGATATGGACGTTTCAGGCGCTTGGATCGAGGAATCCAGAGGTCATTTGCAGTCATCCAGCGACGAACCGTTTCTACCGGGATATGCAGGCCAAACATGCTGCTGAGCTTCTCATGAGCCAATGTAGGACCAAAGCCAAGTAAATGTTCAGAAATAATGGAAAGACATTCTGATTTTAACAGGACGTCATGGCGACGATGACCCGGTTGACCACGACTGGCATGTGCCATACCTGAGACACCATCTTGATTGAGCTTCTGCAATAACCGGGTAATTTGACGGGTGGAAAGATTCAGGATTTCAGCAGCACGGACCTGGGTAATACGATGATCTCTAACGTCTTGCAGAACTGCAAGACGTTGAATTTCTTTATCAGACATAGTGATCAGCATCCATATTTTATATCCAGTCCATGGTGATAAAAACCATCATAAACCAGACATTTTTATTGGTGAGAATATAGACACTTTAAATGGGTTCTAACA
>JQCU01000233.1:0-611 GCA_000761495.1 Acinetobacter idrijaensis | reverse complement strand
GAGAATGGCCTGGAAGCCACCCTGCACGAAGGACCGAAAGTCACCGAACTACGTCGAAAAGGGATTGAGACCGAAATCAGCCGAAGCAATGATGAAATCAAAGAGAGAAATCAAGCTCAGCTGCAATACGGCAAAAATATAGACGTTCTAATTGCTGAAAATGAGATAAAACTCAGCACACTGAAAACAGAACAGCAGATCCAAATCAAAAATAGCGCTAAAACGCCACCAATTGACGAAAAAGCCCTATTTGAGGAAAAACAGAGGGAAACCCTTGGCAAAGTGCTAAAACGCGAAATCAGCGCAAAAGACGCGAATCTAGACCTGGATTTTATGCAGCGCAATCTCAAACAAGCCGAAATAAACCTGACCAAGCACCACAAACATCAAAACGAGTTCAATCAGCAGCTTGCCCAGGAGATCGTGAAAAGCGGCCTCAAGCAAAGTCATGACAAATTGCAAAGCCTGGTCGATCAACACAACGAATTAACCCAGAACAAACCCTTACTGTTTGGAAAAAAAGCCTGGGAAGCCCAACGTGATGCGATTTACCAGGAACACAAAAAGCTGAAAGGTCAGCATGAACACCAGAAAAAACATGGTGTGAAGGA
>JQCU01000232.1:0-234 GCA_000761495.1 Acinetobacter idrijaensis | reverse complement strand
TCATCATGTTACGGTCCATGAAGTGAACGAAGTCAAATATCGTCAAACAGATCCAAAGAGACTGAAAGTCGTTCTAGAGGTTGATGCCTTAGCAGATGTGGTGAGGAAGTCTTTAGAAAAACGAATTTAAAAAAAGCCGTACATCTTATGCTGATGTACGGCTTTAAGCTTTATGAGCTAGGTTTCTTTTGCTCAAGTAGATTTGCAAGGAAATAGGTTTTTAAGCTTTGAAGC
>JQCU01000231.1:0-1645 GCA_000761495.1 Acinetobacter idrijaensis | reverse complement strand
CAGAGTATCACTTATAAATAAGCTTTTAGTTGTTCAAACATGTGGGACCACCTCTCTGTTGTTGCATGCTATAGGCATAAGTAGCTAGAAATAAGATATGAATATAATGCTTTAATGTTGTCGATTCATGTAAATGTCCAAGTACTCGACCAATCGCCTTAATCCCTTGACCGACCTGTCCTTCATTGCCTACTAGCGTATTAAATTGTTCATTCGATGGCATCCAATTTTGTAGCCATGGCAGTTCTATCGTGAGCACTTTAAAATCCACCACTGTTTGCAAACACTTTAAAGTATATGCACTTGCAAACGTATGTCTTAAATGATGTAAGCTGAGATCAACATCTCCAGTGACTTTCTTTAATATTTGAGATATTTGATCAAAAAAAGGCTTATGTTCACTGTTCTCATCAGACATTAATATCGAATATTTTTTATTTTGATAAACATCATCTAATCCCTTTTTAATCGTCTGACTTAATAAATTCATCGGAACAACACGTTCTGATCCGAGTGTTTTTAGCTGATGCTCACCATAAGGACGAATTCTGAGCATATCCTCATCAATATCTAAGGGCCGTAAATGAAGTGTCTCTGAACGGCGTACACCCATCGCCGCAGATAAACGAAAATGACGCTGAATCTCTAGACGTAAAACAGTATCATTCACCCCAGATTCTACAGATTGTAATATTTGAACGATCTGCCGCACTTCATTTTTTGAAAAAACCTTAGCACTTGCTTGATGCGCTGTACGCTTGTGTAACTTTATACGATCATCATTTAATTGAATTAAAAATTCTCTAAAGCGATTCCACGCAGCGAGATGCTTGCGGTGTGGAAAATGCTCTTGCGTCAACTCCATCCATTTTTGAAATACATCTTCATCAATCTGGCTATCTTTTGTTAAATCTTCTGAAAACCCCAATATACCTGCACTGACGATGGCCAAATGTAGATGAATCATATTTCGATTCTGTAGACTTAACTCTTCTGCATCACAGCGTAAAATCAACCATTGCACAAAGCATGTTAATAAATTGACTGAGTAGTGATTCGTTTTATTACTAGCAAGCTGTTTAAGCCAAATGCTTGATCTAGACTCACCTTTTAGTTGCTGAATCATCGCTAAAATATCAGACAAATGTAGTTGCTCATCGCCTATTTCTATTTCACTTTCTGGCTCAGTGCTATCTAAACCTGTGGTTAATTTTTCATATTCGGATAATCGTAATAATTCATTTATTGAAAGATCTTCCGTCAGGACTTGGCCTGATATATAACCTGCCTTTGTACACGACAAAAAAAGATAACTCATTGAAATAATGGCATAATACTTGTTTTCTGACGACGAATATGATGACACATTTCAATGAGTTACATCTCATCTTAAACAAATATCTAAAGTGGAACAAGTCACATGCAAAATGTTTTACACTGATTATGCTTGCATTAATTGTAAAACAGACATGTAATCTTTCTTCTGCATCTAAATCCTTACCCATCAAGTGCTTACCACAATCATTTTATCGACGTATACAACGCTTCTTTGCAGATCAGTATTTCGATTATCGTCAAATTTCTCAGTTAATTTTCAATATATTTTCATTCGATAAAGTCCAATTAACTTTGGATAGAACTAATT
>JQCU01000230.1:0-42894 GCA_000761495.1 Acinetobacter idrijaensis | reverse complement strand
TGGTCATTCACCAATTCAATTCGAAAATCTTATTTTAAGTTGAGATTGGCGTATTTTGCATATCCTTGATCCTGATAGGCTTGTTGTTTTTATTCAGTACGGCAGCCTTACTCTACTCTCTTTCCTATATAAAAGGAAAATGACCCGCTTCATGTAGCAATCACACAAAAATGTTTATACAGTTGCCGATAGCGAAGCGATATTCATTATTTTCTATAATGTATGTGATGTGAGGCATAAAGCCTTTTATTTTGCTTTTGATTCACGTTAAATTAAATCATTCTCTTGATATCAAAAAACTATGCTGAACTTAGCTCACCTCCCCGATACCGTGTATGCCATTCAACATCTGGCTTTCGAAGACTTAGGTGCTTGGGAAGATATTTTTTATCAGCTCGGCTTACGTGTGCGTTATTTTGAAGCCGGTATTGATGATCTCACCAAAGCTTTTGAACATCCCGGATTAACAGTTATTCTCGGTGGCCCGATTGCAGTCTATGAAACTGAGGATTATCCTTTCTTACAACAAGAAATAGACTTACTTAAAGTTCGCCTGGAAAAGAACTTACCGACGTTAGGCATCTGTTTAGGTGCGCAGTTAATTGCTGCTGCATTGAATGCTAAAGTCTATCCCGGAGATGTGAAGGAAATTGGCTGGTCTAAACTCAGTCTTGCTTCTATTGAAAACAATCCACTAAAAGCTCTGGAGGATATTGACGTCCTGCATTGGCATGGTGATACCTTTGACCTACCTGAACAGGTAGAATTACTGGCCAGCTCTGATCTTTATCCAAATCAGGCCTTTCGGGTAGGACAGAATATTCTAGCACTACAATTCCATGCTGAAGTGACCAGTGAAAGTTTAGAGAAATGGCTGATTGGACATACCTGTGAGTTACGCAAAGCCCAAATCAATATTCCCACCTTACGAGCGGATCATCAAAGCTATGCGCCCGCGCTTGAACAGGCCGCCAGTTCGGTATTGCTGCATTATTTAGAAAACTTGCAACTTAAATAACCGTAATAAAAAAGCACCCAGTTGGGTGCTTTTTTAATTTGTCATGCTTATTTTTTCGGAGCAGGAACAGAAGCCTCGGTAGTAATGTTCACTGTAATTTTATCGCCCACATTTGGAACATAACCGCCTACCCCAAAGGCTGAACGGTTAAATGAAGTGGTTGCATTGAAACCAATCGTTTGTAATTTTGTCATTGGGTGCACGCCTTGTTTATTTAAAACTGCGTCCAGTACCACAGGTTTAGTGACATCTTTTACGGTTAAGTTACCGGTGATTTTGTATTTGTTTTTGCCTAAAGCCTGAACTTTAGTACTTTTAAAAGTGATATTCGGATATTTGGCAGCATCAAAAAATTCTGCTGTCTTAATATGGTCATCCAGCGCTTTCACATTCGTATTAATGCTTGCAACCGGGATGTTCACATTGACCGAAGAATTCGCAGGTTTTGCATTATCAACATTAATCGTACCCTGGATGTCACTGAAGTTTGCAGATGGTGTAGAGAAACCAAAGTGGCTCCAAGAGAACACCGTTGCTGAATGAGTCGGGTCAATCGTATAGGCCACTGGTTTTGCCATAGAAACTGTTGCTACAGATGCGACCGCCAAGCCTAATGCTAATGTTTTGAAATTCATGTTTTTATCTCACGTTTTGGATGTTATTAAGTGTATAGAATCTGGAACCGTTTACAGCCCTAAAGATAAAACGTTTTGTTGCAGTGATGAAACGATAAAATTGTAAGTTATTTTTTTTAATTTTTGAGCTTTAATCCATACGGTACTGGATGAATCCAGTTTTCTTGGCGACTTTGTTATACAACGCTTGTGCCTGATGATTTGATTCCTGAGTCAGCCAGTAAACCCGGTCGCAATTACGCTGCTGTGCAACCTGATAGACATGTTGAATCAACTTACGCGCCACACCCTTTCCCCGGTAGTCAGGATGGGTAAATAGATCCTGCAAATAGGCATAAGGTCTTACTGTCCAGCTACTGTTATGTTCGATGACATGCACCATCCCAACGACCTTTCCATCAATCAAGGCCGCAAAACCGTACATTGAATCTAACTCATAATTAGTTAATTTATCCCAGGTATTTTTACTTACCTCATCCGAAATTTGCGTCTGATAAAAGCGTTGATAGTCTTGCCATAAAAATAGCCATTCCGGCTGTGATATTTGCTCTAGAGATTTGATCTGGATCTGGCACTGTATATTCATGTTTAACTGCTTCTTTGGCTTATTTCTTTAATTTAAGTCGTTTCAATAGTGGTCGCTGAATTTTTATAGCGGCCTAAACTTAGCTTTATCTCATCTGGTGCTCATAAGCAACCTGTCAGATGAAAATCATCCGGCATAAAAAAAGTCCCAATCAGGGACTTTTCATGCATTATGTTTAAAGTTTTTCAACCAGAATACGATCAACCTGTTTTAGGCCAGTCGTCTTTTCATGATTTTTACGACGCACTTTAATGACCTTTTCTTCGGCTAATTCTTGCAGCATTAAATCAACTGCAACCATCGCTTCAAGAGGTAATTCCTGTCCGATCCACTTGAGTTCGCCTGCATCCATTAAAGTAATTTCATCGTTAATTTGTTCATACAAGCTCATGTTCATCTCACTCTTTCATTTCGACTATGGGAGAACTTTCTAACGATTGCCACATGAAAACAACGCTAAAAAGCGAAAAAATAAAAAACGCCCCTTTAACTGGGGCGTCTTTTTAACCTATTAATCGAATTGATTAAGCGGTAATTTCTTGCACTGCTGCAACCACTGCTTCGGTGGTAATACCGAAGTATTGGAACAAATCTTTTGCAGGTGCAGATTCGCCATAAGTGGTCATACCGATAACACGACCATCAAGACCTACAAATTTCCACCAGTAATCTACATGTGCAGCTTCAACAGCAACACGTGCACGAATATTCGATGGCAGAACCGCTTCACGATAAGCTGCATCTTGCTTCATAAATTCTTCAGCACATGGCATAGATACTACACGCACGCCTTCAAGCTGTGCATAAGCTTCCATTGCCAGAGATACTTCAGAACCAGTTGCGATAATGATGGCTTTCAATTCACCTTTTTCTTCAGCCAATACATAACCACCTTTCGCAGCGTTCTCAATTTGAGCTTGAGTACGGGTTTGGAATGGCAAGTTCTGACGAGAGAAAATCAATGCGGTCGGACCTTCAGCACGCGTTAATGCAGATTTCCAGGAAATTGCTGCTTCAACGGTGTCACATGGACGCCATGTATTCAGGTTTGGTGTACCACGAAGGGATGCGATCTGCTCAACAGGTTGATGCGTTGGACCATCTTCACCTAGACCAATTGAGTCATGCGTATACACATGGATCACGCGCTGTTTCATCAATGCAGACATACGTACGGCATTACGTGCATATTCCATAAACATCAGGAATGTTGCTACGTAAGGGATAAAACCGCCATGCAGTGCAACACCATTCGCGATTGCAGTCATACCGAATTCACGTACGCCATAGTGTACGTAGTTACCTGCCGGATTGTCCTGTACGCCTTGCGCGCCTTTCCAAAGGGTCAGGTTAGAACCTGCAAGATCCGCAGAACCACCTAGAACTTCTGGCAATAATGGAACAAGTGCTTGTAATGCATTTTGGCTCGCTTTACGCGTTGCGATCGTTTCAGCTTTGGCATTCACTTCTGCAATATAAGCATCCGCTTTTGCAACGAAGTCAGCCGGTAATTCACCAGATAAACGACGTTTAAGCTCAGCTGCTTCAGTTGGATATTTTGCAGCATAAGCAGCAAATGTTTCGTTCCAAGCTGCTTCTGATTCAGCACCTTTGGCTTTCGCATCCCAAGCTGCATAAACATCTTCAGGAATTACAAATGCTTCATCAGTCCAGCCTAGTGCTTCACGAGTCAAGACGATTTCGTCATGACCGAGTGGTGCACCATGACTGTCTTCTTTACCTTGCTTGTTTGGTGAACCCAAACCAATCACGGTTTTACAGATAATGATGGTTGGTTTAGCAGTTTCAGCTTTCGCCTCAACAGTTGCCTGACGGATTGCATCTGCATCGTGACCATCAACTTTAATCACTTGCCAGCCGTACGCCAAGAAGCGTTGTTCTGTATCGTCAGAGAACCAGCCTTCCACTTCGCCATCAATCGAGATGCCATTGTCGTCATAGTAAGCAATCAATTTGCCCAGACCCAATGTACCCGCCAAAGAACATGCTTCGTGAGAAACACCTTCCATCAAACAGCCATCGCCGAGGAAGCAATAAGTGAAGTGATCTACAACTTGGATGTCGTCTTTGTTGAATTGCGCAGCTAGAGTTTTTTCAGCCAGTGCAAAACCGACAGCATTCGCGATGCCTTGACCTAAAGGACCAGTCGTCGTTTCAATCCCTGGTGCATAGCCCAACTCCGGGTGACCAGGTGTTTTAGAATGAAGTTGACGGAATGCTTTAAGATCTTCAATCGAAAGATCGTAGCCCGTTAAATGAAGAAGCGCATATTGAAGCATAGAGCCATGGCCATTTGATAATACAAAACGGTCACGGTTTGCCCAATTCGGGTTGGTCGGGTTGTGGTTCATGAATTCACGCCAAACCACATCAGCGATATCTGCCATCCCCATTGGAGCACCTGGATGTCCTGAGTTTGCTTTTTGCACAGCATCCATTGCCAATACACGAATTGCGTTTGCAATACGACGTTCATTAAGCGGGGTTGTCATAAATCAGAGTCCAAAATATTCAGAAATAGGAAATGATGAAAAGACTTTCAAAACTGCTGTCTATTGTCTTAAAAAAACAGCGAGGGGTAAAGACTAACCAACAATATTTATCAGTTTATTGAGTGTCTCTTGCCTTATCGTACAATTATTCCACATTTCTTCTTCGGCTTCGGTTCTCTGTACTGTTTTTCAGATTGAATTATCCCGCATTTCCTAACTAACTTTATTGTCTGTATCTGGATTCTAAGCTGATAGACAGGATTGAATTTATGCTGATTTTGTTTCTATTTCATAGGTCTCACATCATTATTTTTGAAGAAAATCTATACAATTCACTGATCTATTCATAATGTAATTTGTATTAAATTTTATAAAATATTGGCAGGATTGTTTGATATACAGGTGAAATCTAATTTGCTTAGGCTAATTTCCAACCTCGGCAGACTTATTGTCCTTGACAATCTTTAGGCAAATAGCGCTGCTGAATATCAGTGGAATAACATTTGTCACTATGAACATCAAAAGCGACTGATTTCCCGCGAATGGCCATATCGACTCCCTGCTCTCGTATCTTGAACTCTATCCGGCAAGCGGCATTAATAATGACTTTTTCGATATATTGACCATGCCCACCAATCTGGCGTCCGGCATCACAGTGCTGATCCGAAGCAATAAACTGGGTTCGATATGCTCCAGCCTGTTCAAACACTTCGGCCAATTGATTACGCACGACATAAGCTTGATAACTCATAAAAGCCATCGTCACTAAAATCGCGATAATGATGAGCACGATCAGCACTTCAATCAGGGTAAATGCCTTTTGATACATGATTTCTGATCTCCGTACAGTCTTGCTCCAAGAAGTCCATAGCAAAAGATGTCGCCATTCCTAACCAGCTAATGTGGAAGACTTAGCGCTAATATGAAGATATACCCGAACATCAACAAGACATTTGGTCGCAAGGCGCACAGCCTGAATCTGCTTTATTGATGTAATGATCACTTGCTTAAGTAAATTTTGAATTTTGAGCTTTGTATTTTTTCTATCGTCTATTTTTTTAAGATTTAATCGGAAATCTAAGCATTTAATTTTCTGACAGTCTGACGGATTAAAATATTGTTGCTTCATATTCCCCAATCAATAATGCTGTCTAAATAGACATATCAATTTTTTTAATTCTATTAATCAATTAAAAACACAATAATTTGAAACAATTTCGACCAATTTTGTCGTGTTAAGCTAGTCCTAGAGCGCAACTCGATGTAACATATCGGGTCTTTAAAATTAACTGTGATAGGACTATGCGCGAGTACGCTGTATTTACTTCGGAATCTGTAAGCGAAGGCCATCCAGATAAAATGGCTGACCAAATCAGTGACGCTATTTTGGATGCAATCTTAAAAGAAGACCCATATGCACGGGTTGCTTGTGAAACGCTTGTAAAAACAGGTGCGGTTGTACTTGCCGGTGAAATCACAACGACAGCAAATGTTGATTTTGAGGCAATTGTACGTCATACCGTAAACGGAATTGGTTATCACCATTCTGATCTTGGTTTTGATGGTTCAACCTGTGCCGTGATCAACATGATTGGTAAACAGTCACCTGAAATTGCTCAGGGTGTAGACCGCCAGAAACCTGAAGATCAGGGTGCCGGCGACCAAGGTTTAATGTTCGGTTATGCAAGCCGCGAAACTGATGTATTAATGCCTGCGCCGATTTCATATGCGCATCGCTTGATGGAAAAGCAGGCTGAATTACGCCGTAATGGCACCTTGCCATGGTTACGCCCAGATGCAAAAAGCCAGGTAACATTTGCTTATGAAAATGGCGTACCAGTTCGTTTGGATGCAGTCGTTCTTTCGACTCAACATGATCCTGAAATCACGCAAGCGAACCTGAAAGAAGCTGTGATTGAAGATATTGTAAAAAAAATCATTCCTGCTGACATGTTCCATGCAGAGACCAAATTCCACATCAACCCAACGGGTATGTTTGTGATCGGTGGTCCTGTGGGTGACTGTGGTTTGACTGGACGTAAAATTATCGTAGATACCTACGGTGGTATGGCACGTCACGGCGGTGGTGCTTTCTCTGGTAAAGATCCATCTAAAGTTGACCGCTCTGCTGCATATGCAGGTCGTTATGTAGCGAAAAACATCGTTGCTGCTGGCCTGGCTGACAAGTGTGAAATTCAGGTGTCTTACGCGATTGGTGTTGCTGAGCCAACTTCAATTTCAATCAATACCTTCAATACTGCAAAAGTCTCTGAAGAATTGATTATTGCACTGGTTCGTGAACATTTCGACTTACGTCCATATGGCATTACCCGTATGCTTGACCTGATCCAGCCGATGTATAAGCAAACTGCTGCTTATGGTCATTTCGGTCGTGAAGGTTCAGATACTGCATTTACCTGGGAAAAGACTGACAAAGTGGAAGCGCTTAAAGCCTCTGCTGGTCTATAAGTTTTTCTTAAAAAAAGCCTGCATCATGCGGGCTTTTTTATGTCTTCCATTTCTTCATTTTTAGAATTATCTCTGGCTCATGATGACAAATATTTAAATACCAAGCTTCATACTATAACCTGCCTATCGAATGATACTTTTGAAGCTCCCCTCTCTGTGAATATCACTATTCCATGAAACTTAAAACAACTTCCGACTGAGCTATTACAGTATAAGTATCGAAAAAAGTTACAGTTAATCAACAAATGTTGATCTATTTGCTAGCATAAATCTAAATAAATGGCTGCTAAATTAGATTGCAGCTCTACAACAACAAAAGGATATTACTCGATGAATAAATTACTGATTGCTTTAGGTTTGGCGACCACTGTTGCCTTAGTCGGCTGTAGTAAAGAAGAAGCGCCTGAAACCGGCGCAACCACAGGTGAGCATTTAGAAAATGCAGCCAATCAAGCCGGTCATGATATGGAAGATGCCAGCCGTGAGGCTGCGGTAGAAACCGAACGAGCAATGGATAATGCCGCAGAAAATACTGCTCAGGCAGCGGACGAAGCAGCTGCTGCAACGTCTAGAGCAGCAGATGCCACTGCGGAAGCAGCACGTAAAGCAACTGCAGCAACTGCAGCGGCAGTTGAAGAAGGTGCCGGAGAAGTTCGGGAAAAAGCTGAAAACTGATTTTAGCATTCAGTTTGATGTTTAAAAGCCTGCGATTGCAGGCTTTTTTATCAGAGATGATTTTAAATAGCGAATGATCTAAATTGAAATTGCATTATTTGTTGATGGGATCAATTTTTTATCTAAGTGAGTGGATAAAATCAGATAAACTGATAAAACTTATCAAGTATTAGAATGACTTAATTGTGATTCAATCGGCAAAACGGGCTGCATTTAAACTGAAATTCAGTAGAATACCAGCCTTTATTTTTAAAATTTAATCTCCCATGTCAGTCATTGTTGCTGCTTCCCAACGGTCGAATATTTCGGTCTGGGCAGCTTTTATCTTGCTTATCCTAGGTACAATCGGTGCCTATCAAATCGTAGGCTTAAATCAAGCCCTATTATTTTTGGTTGGTGGTGCACTGGGCATGACCCTGTACCATGCTTCATTTGGTTTTACTTCGAGCTGGCGTGTCTTTATCAAGGAACGTCGCGGTCGTGGTTTACGCGCACAAATGATTATGCTTGCTCTGGCCGTCCTGCTGTTTTTCCCGGCTTTAGGTGCAGGTGAATTGTTCGGCAACCCAGTCAAAGGCAATGTTAACCCCGTTTCCATGTCAGTCATGATTGGTGCCTTTATTTTCGGTATCGGCATGCAACTTGGTGGCGGCTGTGCATCAGGTACGTTGTATACTGTAGGTGGCGGTAGCGCACGTATGCTGGTGACGCTCTTGTTCTTCTGTATCGGGTCTGTGATTGCGACCTCGCACCTTGACTGGTGGTTTGCCCTGCCACATCTTGAACCGATTTCACTGGTAGAAAGTTTAGGCGTTCTCCCTGGATTACTGTTGAGCTTTATCGTTTTTGCCATCATTGCTGCAGCAACAGTTTATTTCGAAAAGAAACGTCATGGCAGCCTGGAAATTGAGCCACGCAGTGAATATCAGGGCTGGAAGCGCTTTGTTCGTGGTCCATGGCCTTTGATTTGGGGCGGTATTATTCTGACCTTGCTCAACTTTGCTACGCTGGCACTGGCAGGTCGTCCTTGGGGCGTAACCTCTGCGCTGGCAGTTTGGGGTGCCAAAGGTGCTACGCTTGTGGGTGTTGATGTAGCTTCTTGGGATTATTGGCAAAAAGCAGGCAATGCCAAAGCACTGGCAGAATCATTATGGTTTGATATTACCTCAATGATGAACTTCGGTATCATGCTGGGTGCTTTGTTGGCAGCAAGTTTGGCAGGTAAATTTGCGCCGAATTTCAATATTCCAAAACGTTCACTGATTGCTGCTGTTGTAGGAGGCATAATGCTGGGCTACGGCGCACGCTTAGCTTATGGTTGTAATATCGGCGCATATTTCAGTGGGATTGCCTCTGGTAGTCTGCATGGCTGGTTATGGCTGGTCTTCGCTTTTATTGGTAACGGGATCGGGGTAAAACTTCGTCCAATCTTCTTCCCGGATGAGAAACCGCAGCCTGAAAAACTGAGCGGTTGTTAATTTTTAAAATCAAAAGCCCATCTTGATGATGGGCTTTTTTCTATCTTTGAGATTTACAGCACAGCTTTTAAATTACAGCCATAACCCATGGTCTGCTGGACCTGACGATAAGTCGTATAACGATCCAGAATAAAGGTATAAAAATGATCAGCGTCAGAGAAATTGGCTTTTAAATTTTCATTCTTGGCATTAGGCAGTTTAATGTCATCGACCAGTTCCAGATTGTAATGTCCCAAACGGTACATATCCGCAAAATAACTATTCATCATATCGCAATAGGCGATTTTACTGGGTTTTAATGCAGTACTGCTGACAAGATGCTGGTTCAAGCTTTGCAGATTATTGACATCTAAAGGAAACTGGTGCGCGAAAGCAATGCTTTCGACTTTCTTAAATTTCTGAAAGTCTTGGGCTAACTGGACATTGAGTGCATCAAAACGTTGCTGCAGTTCCTCTGCAGTCTGAACCTGATATTTCACTGGATCTACGACCGTTTTTTGTGGTTGTTCCGAACATGCAGTTAATCCAGTGAGCAGCGCTAATGACGTTAGCCATACCTTCATGTTTATACACTCAATTTAAATATACCAATGCTTATTATGCCTGAAAGCAGCTTGATGTACTGTTTAAAGTAATTTCTCATTCATATAACGCCAGTAGCGCTTTGGCACATATTGAATATGCAATTTCATGTTCTTGCGCGCCTGAATATTCACACTGTTAAAATAGTCTTTCCAGAGCTGATCATATAGCAGCTCTTGATCATCCAGTTCAATACTGAATGATTGACTATGACCAATCCGGATTTGTGGATCGATTATTTCAGCGTTCATCTCGACCTGATGCATCTGCCTTAAATCATAATAAATACCGTAATTACGCTGCTCGTCATAAATCAGCCAGCTTTGATCCTGATAACGCTCCTGAAAATGTCGGGAAATAATCGGCAAGACATTAAAATCCGGTCTGACCAGACTCAGAAACAAACCATCTTTGGCTTTTTTAAAGCGTACAAAAGCCTCCATACGATGCTTTTCCCGCCCCACTTGCTTGGCCCATTGCGACATGCCGATCACCGCAGTATGACCATAATCTTTATCGACTGGACGCTGGTTTTGAAAGACATAGACTGCAAAATCAAAAAGAGTCTGGAACGCTGCTTCCTGCTCTGACAAAAACGTATAATAAAAAGCACGCAAACTGCTGGAAGATACTTTCTGCTTTAATCCCTGCCACACCCGCTGCCCATGCTGATCATTAGAGGCCACATGGATAAATTCATCAAATAAACCTGTTTGTGCTTGAGGATTGGCCGTCACTATCACGTTAAATTCTTTAAACTCGAAAGCACGAAATACACAACTGAGCAGACCAGTCATGCTGCCATCAAAACAGTAACTTGCCACTAGAAACCCAATCCTAATTGAGGTGAAAGTTGCTGCTGATATTTGGATTGTCCTGACATCAAAATTTGCTGGCGAATCTGATGGGACTGCTGATCTTTCTTAAATTTCGGTGTATCCGCACAGCGAATAAAATGCTGCGCCCGGTTATAAGCCACGCCCATGCGTTTTAGCTGGTCAATATGAATCTGTCCAAAACGGCGGGCCTGTACAATTTTCTGGGCAGAACGTACACCTATACCGGGTACCCGTAGAATCATTTTATAGTCGGCACGGTTAATATCGACTGGAAAGGCTTCAGGATGACGCAAGGCCCAACTGAGTTTGGGATCAATATCCAGCTCCAGATTCGGATGCTGCTCATCGACAATTTCATCAGCAGCAAAGCCATAAAAACGCATCAGCCAGTCGGATTGATACAGACGATTTTCTCTTAATAAGGGCGGTGCTGAACCGATGGCGGGTAAGGCTTTATCTTCAGGATTAATCGGGATATAACCAGAGAAATACACCCTTTTCAGCTTGAATTCCTTGTAATGCCGATCAGCCATCAAAATAATATCCTGATCGGTTTCACTATGCGCGCCCACCACCATCTGTGTAGTTTGTCCGGCAGGTACAAACTTGGGGACTGACTTGATCAGCTTGCGTTCATCTTTGAGCTGGATCAACCGATCACGCACAATGCCCAAGTCTTTTTGTACTTCGGCATGGGTTTTCTCAGGCGCAAATTTTTGCAGTCCCGCTTCCGTTGGCATTTCCAGATTAATACTCATACGGTCGACATACAGTCCGGCTTCGGTAATGATCTCCTGTGATGCACCCGGAATGGTTTTCAGATGGATATAGCCATTAAAGTTTTCTTCGAGTCTAAGTTTTTTGACCACCTGTAGCATCCGCTCCATGGTGTGATCGGCCGATTTAAAAATCCCCGAACTGAGAAACAAACCCTCAATATAATTACGCCGATAAAAGTTCATGGTCAGATCGACGACTTCCTGCACGGTAAATGCTGCACGCTGGACATCATTGGAACGGCGCGAAACACAATAGGAACAGTCAAAAATACAGACATTAGAGAACAGAATTTTCAATAAGGACACACAGCGGCCATCTTCGGTATAACTATGACAGATACCATTCCCGGTATTGCCCACGCCCTTGTCTTTATTTTTACGGGTGCTACCACTAGATGAACAAGACACATCATACTTGGCAGCATCGGCTAAAATTTGCAGTTTTTCACGGATACGATCAGACATGAGCTCAGAGAATATGTGACCAAAAAGCTATTATAAAGTGTTCAATTCTAGGCTAATAAGAGTTATATCTTCTTAACGACGTAGCGTGTCGCAAGAAATGTAAATAATACGTAACCCATGCTGCAGTATTTCAAAATAAAATAACCAATATGATTTGCTTAATTTTGTGCTCAAAGGCAAAGTAAAAGCATAACAAGGAGCAAATCTATGTCTTTATTAGAAAATCTCGGAATTAAACATCCTATTTTCTTGGCACCAATGGCAGGTGTCTCTACGCCCGAGCTTGCTGCCGAAGTGTCCAATCAGGGCGGCTTGGGTTCACTGGGTCTGGGGGCCAGCAGTATCGAGGCTGCACGAGAACAGATTTTAAAGACCCAGGAACTGACAGATTGCCCTTTTCAGGTTAATTTTTTCTGTCATGAGAGTGTACCTGTAGATGAGGCTGTAGCGCAGGCATGGATTGCACAATTTAAAGATAAATTTGCCGAATATGGCGCTCAGGCACCGGATCATTTGGAATGCATTTATCCGAGTTTTAAAGACAATGATAACTTCCTGAATCTGGTATTAGAAACCAAACCGCGAGCAGTCAGCTTTCATTTTGGGATTCCGCATCCGCATCAGATTCAAGCCTTAAAACAGGCCGGGATTCTGACCATGGTGTCTGCCACCAATTTTGCCGAAGCTAAAGCTATTGAAGCAGCCGGAATTGATATCATTATTGCGCAGGGTATTGAGGCTGGTGGCCATCGCGGGATTTTCTCGACCAAGTTTGATGCTTCAGTCAAAACCTCCAATCTGGTGAAGCTGATCAAACAGCATTCTTCCTTGCCGATTGTAGCGGCAGGCGGGATTATGACGGGTGAGCAAGCGCGTCAAATGATGGATTTCGGTGCAGATGCCGTGCAACTTGGGACTGCATTTGTGCAGTGTAAATCTTCTAATGCCAATGATGCCTATCGTAAAGCCTTATTTTCCAAGCCACTCACTCAGGTGAGTGCCAGTATTTCCGGTCGTCCTGCACGTGGCATTATTAACCACTGGCATATTGAGGTGGATACACCCGATCGGCTGGATGTTCCCGCTTATCCATATACTTATGATCTGGCCAAGCAATTACATGCTGCTGCCAAACATGGGGATCAAGGTTATGGTGCATTCTGGGCAGGTTCGAACGTGGCACAGATTCGTGAAATGGAAGCTTCCGATCTGATTAACCAGCTCATACTGGAAATGAAGCATCTTTAATACTTGAATCATAAAAAAACCTCTCCACATGGAGAGGTTTTTAATTTATCTAGAATTAGCGTGTGACACGATGCCAGGCATCTTTAACTGCAAATTTCGCTTCTTCCCAGTTGAGGCGAGACTCACCTTTTAACTGTTCCCACTTGGTACGCAGTTCAGGTTCGGCACGGTCAAAATCCGTATCATGCTCATACATCGGACGATTTTCATAACCAACCCGGTAAGCACCGCGATAATCACGATCATAATCTAGATCGCCATATGTGCTACGCGTTTCATTGAAATACGGGCGATTATGATACTCATCTCTCCAGTAATTATCTTCTGCTCTCAAATGATCTGGATGTCGATAGTTATCTGCCTCAGGAAAGTTCTCTGGGTGCTGGTAATTATCTGCCTGTTTCTCATGATCAGGTGTCGCAATGTCATTACCTGCAATACCGCCAACAACACCACCGATAATACCACCCACCACTGCACCTGGAGGGCCACCTACCAGACCTGCAACTGCGCCTACCGCAGCTCCACCCAAAGTACCGGCACTGGTCGCAGCCAGATTATCTTCACCTTCATTCATGTCTGGAACACGAGGATTATCTTTCACGGGTGTATTCAAATCTGGACGTGCATTAGTATCAGTCGGATTGATATTCAGGCCTTCACTGCGTTCTTGTGGCAATTCCGTTGACGTTTTATGGCTAAACTCTGTGACTGGACGATTGGTATTTGTCATTACAGATCTCCCTCAATGATGACGATAAACAAGATGGATCACATCTGGTTTATATCTGGATAGGTTCATCATAGAGGAAGCTTGAGTAAGCAATGTCCAAGTCCTGTCCAGTTTAAGTGAACAAACTGTGCTGCTATGTATTAGACAGGCTGAAGTGTAAACAAAATGCAAAAATCAGCCTGCTCAAGATAAAAAAGGTAGGGATTTCATGCAAAAAATATTACATGATTCGCTGAATTTTGCCCGTCATTACTTGGTTTCCAGTAAATTCACCTGCTCGACCTGTACATCAGTCATGGTTAAACCATGTTCTAGCAGTGCATTAAAATAATCTTCTACCACACGATACTGGTCAGCGGTATTTTCTACCTGATACATGCTTTGACGAAACTCGTTACTGGAACGCAGTCCTTTGGTGTACCAGGCAATATGTTTACGGGAAATTCGGCAGCCGGAATACTCGCCGTAAAATTCGTATAATTCTGTCAAATGTCCCAGCAGTACATCTTTAACTTCTGTAATACTTGGTGCGTCAAGATGTTGACCAGTTTTTAAATAATGGGCAATTTCACGAAAAATCCAGGGGCGACCTTGTGCTGCACGACCAATCATAATTGCGTCTGCACCGGTATAATCCAGCACGTATTTGGCTTTTTCCGGACTGTCGATATCACCGTTGGCAATCACAGGAATCTTCAACATTTCCTTTACGTCTTTGATTAAAGAATAACGCGCGGTATTCAGGTACATATCTTCACGGGTACGGCCATGTAAAGCCAGTGCCGCAATCCCGGCTTGTTCAGCACGTTTGGCGACCCGCATAATATTTTCCTGACCATTCAAATAACCAAGACGGGTTTTTAAGGTCACTGGCACATCAACTGCAGCCACGACTGCATCCAGAATGCGTGCAACTAGATCTTCATCCTGCAATAAAGCAGAACCGGCAAGCCGGTTACAGACCTTTTTGGCTGGGCAGCCCATATTAATATCAACAATTTGTGCACCATTGGCCACCTGATAACGTGCCGCTTCAGCCAAATCATGCGGGTCTGAACCGGCAATCTGCGCTGAAATCGGGGCCAACTCTCCATCAAAATTGGCACGATATAAGCTTTTTTTACTCATGCGCAAAGTTTTGTCAGACGTCATCATTTCACTGACCGCATGGCCTGCACCAAAGTATTTGCACAAGGTTCTAAACGGACGGTCGGTCACACCTGCCATGGGAGCGACAATCAAATTGTTTGACAGTTGATATGGACCAATATACATATAAATTCATCACTTTTTTGATGGGCATAGTATACTGCATCTGCCTTATTCGCTCATCTTTTCAATTAATTTACGACACCATGAATAAAACTTTCGCTTCTTGTTTTTCTTTTAAGTCATTGTCTGTACTTGCACTTTCTCTGGGTCTTGCCGGCTGTGGCAATGGTTCATGGTGGTCAAAAGATGATGAACCGACACTTGAAGTTGAACATATTCGTAAAGCCATTCCTGGTCGGGTGAATCAGCGTGAGTCTTGGGCACAAGATATTTACGACATTACCGAACAGCTTGGCATTCCTCAAACCAAGGAAAATGTTTGTACGATTGTGGCAGTGGTTGATCAGGAATCTAACTTTGTTGCAGATCCTACTGTTCCGGGTTTGGGTGAAAAGGCGGTTAAGGAAGTCCAAGGCCGTCTAGACGAAAAATTCAAAGATAAACTTGGTCAAGCCATTGGTGGCACAGTTGCAGGATATTTCCAGGAAGTTCTCAAGAACCATCCGAGTCCTGAAGACAACTACTTGAGCCAGATGCGCCGGGTCAAAACGGAACGTGAACTCGACGAATTATATCGTGAAATATTTGACTATATGTCGAAACACTATCATGTTAGCGCCCTGACTGGTGCTGCCAAACTGGTCGGCCAGAATATTGGCGAGAAAATGAATCCTATTACCACCTTGGGTTCAATGCAGGTACATATCAGCTATGCGAAAGAACATAAACGCCAAGGCGGAAATATCGCGGAGTTACGTACCGATCTCTATAGTCAATATGGCGGTCTGTATTATGGGATTCATCGCCTGATGATGTATCCGGCGGATTATGACAAGCCAATTTATCGTTTTGCGGACTATAACTCGGGCATGTATTCCAGTCGAAATGCCGCTTTTCAGAGCATGTTAAATGATTTAACTGAAGCCGAACTTGATCTGGATGGCGACTTATTGCTCTATACTAAAGATGGCGCGATCCGTTCGCAGAAGAGTCAATCTGAGCGTGAGTTAATCAGTGTTTTTGCCAAAAATAATTTTATTATCACTGAACGTCAAATCCGAGCTGATTTAAAGAAAGAAAAAGATAAAGACTTTGAAGATACGATGACTTATCGTGGTGTCAGCAAGCTTTATCAGGAAAAGACGGGTAAAGATCCAATCTATGCCATTATGCCGGAAGTGGTCATTTCCGGACCAAAATTAAGTCGTGATTATAATACTAACTGGTTTGCTACCCGCGTCGATGGTCGATATCAAACATGCATGCGCAAAATCAAGAATCTAAAACTCTAGCCTTATTTGATTTTGATGGAACCCTGTATCTGCATGATAGCTTTACCGAGTTCATTTTCCATGCCTTAAGAAAACGGCATATTGTGAAACGCGGCATGCAAATTTTGCCATGGATTCAGGCCTATTATTTAAATTTCTATCCGGCACATCGCATGCGACCCAAATTGTATGCCAGCATGTTTAAAAACAGTGATGCAGGGGAAATTCTGCAATTAGCTCAGGATTATGCGCAACAACTAATATTCAAGTTAAATCCGAAATTATTAAAGCAACTTAAACAGCATCAACAATTAGGACATGAAGTCGTGCTGGTATCCGCCTCATTAGATTTGTATCTTAAACCGGTGTGCAGTTATTTAAATATCGATTTAATCTGTAGCGAAGTTGAAATCAAAGCCGGGAAATTGACAGGGTTTTATCAAACTCCTGACTGTAGTAATACACAAAAGAAAATTAGAATTCTAGAAAAATATAATCTGGATAATTATGCTGAAATTTATGCTTATGGGAATAGCAAGGAAGATATAGAAATGCTCAGTCTGGCGCAGCAAAGCTATTTTGAGGGTCAAGATCAACAGCTTCCAAAAATTAATATTTCAGCTCATTCGATGCCATATTAGTCTTTCCATTCTATAGGGTTAACCAACTAAACGCCTTTAGACAACGCTATAAATGGCATATTAACTTTTTACTTTATGCCTTGAAATCATCTTAAATAGCTTTGCAATTAGGACTTTGACTTCCTGAAGTATTCACCTCCTAAATAAAAAACCACTTCATTTGAAGTGGTTTTTTAGCTTTAAGAAAAATTATTTCTTAAATGGAAATGCATATTTCACAATACGTTTGATCACACTGCCGTACTGTTTTACCAAGCTGGCATTGTTATAGTTCAAACCATATTTTTCACAAACAGCCTGAACTTTCGGTGCCATTTGGCGATAGCGACGTGCAGGCACATCAGGATACAGATGATGTTCAATCTGATGACTTAAATGGCCGGTTAAAATATGGAAAGCCTCAGAACCGGTCAGGTTGGATGAACCACGAATCTGGCGCATATACCAATGACCACGACTTTCATTTTGCAGTACTGATTTCGGGAATACTTCTACATCTTTGGTAAAGTGGCCACAGAAAATAATACTAAAGGTCCAGATATTACGCAGACCATTGGCCACCATATTGCCGGTTAAAACCGGTAAAGCCGCAGGACCCGCGATGAGTGGGAAGAATACATAATCTTTAAACAACTGCTTACCGATTTTATTCTGCATTGGACGCCATTCTTCTTTGGTCTGCTCTTTGCTTTTACGGCCTTTGAAGTATTTACCCAATTCAAGATTCTGAATTGCAACGCCCCACTGGAACAATAAACAGAATGGCACTGCATAAATCGGTTGCAATAAATAGCCCGGTTTCCAGCGCTGTTCGGGGAACAGGCGTAATAGGCCATAACCGATATCATCATCCATACCCTTAATATTGGTATAGGTATGATGCTTAAAGTTATGGGTTTGACGCCAGTTGTCTGAAGTCCCTACGATATCCCATTCATAGGTCTGACCATTGAGTTTAGGATCATTCATCCAGTCATACTGACCATGCATGACATTATGACCCAGTTCCATATTTTCCATAATTTTGGCAAAGCCCAAGAGACCTGTACCCAATAGCCATGCTGGCGGGAACCAGCCTGCAAATAACAAGGCGCGACCGGCAATCGACGAATAACGAATAGTTGAATAGACACGGCGAATATATTTGGCGTCTTTTTCACCCAGGTCATCTAGCACTTCTTGCTTAATCGCATCGAGTTCACCTGCAAGTTCATCAAGTTCAAACTGGGTTAATTCACGGTTTTTAGGATTTTTAAAATACTGTAATTTTACTGGCATATTCATAGGATAAAACTCGCTTATAAGTCGATGACAAGGTCAGTCTGCGCTGAGTTAATACAAATTTTGAGCAGGTTGCCGGGCTCGGTATTTTGCGAACCGTTGACCAGATTCTTGGTCGAACCCTCTACTTTATTGCAGGCACATTTATTACAAATGCCCATACGACAACCATGGGTCGGTTTAATATTTTGCTGTTCCAGGCTCGCCAGAATGGACTGGCCTTTTGGAATGCTGACCGTTTTTTTCGACTGGGTCAGGGTAACATTAATAAAGCCGGTATCCGATAGATCCGCCAAACTCATGCTGAAGGCTTCACCTTTAAACTGTTTTGCCTGAGTAAAAAGCTGTTCTGCTTTAGATACAAAACCTGAAGGACCACAGCAATATACAATGCTATTTTCCAGATTTTGCAGATCGGTCAGATAGGTTTCATCCAGACGCGCAGCAGCTGGCTGTTCTTGAGTGGCATACACATGAAATGAGAAATTTGCATTTTTCTGAGCAAGTTCTTCAAACCGTACTTTGAATGCGGCATCTTGATCTTTTTTAACCCAGTACCAGAGAGTGACCGGTGCAGATAGTTCACCTTTTTTGCTCAAACTTTCCAGCATACTGAGCATTGGAGTAATACCACTCCCTGCAGCAAGTAAGATCAATGGACTCGTCTGCGCAGGCAAGGTCATATCACCATAAGGCTGACCAAATTCAATCACATCACCCACTTGCGCCTGCTCTGCAAACCAGGTGCTGACTTTACCGGCATTGACTTTTTTCACAGTCAATAACACATGCTGCGCGTCTACACGAGTCAAACTATAGCTACGTTCATAACGGATGACATTCACCACCACATAGACCGGATGATGCTGCCCTGCTTCACCAAACTTAAATAAGCGATTGACCTGAATTTTCAGACTCAGTATATCCTGTGCGGCATTTTCTTTATGCACGATCTTGCCTAATGGCTGATTCAACGACCATATAGGATTGAGTTTCTGAATCCAGAAATTAATCGCATGCTGATCAACAACACTATCAGACAGTGCATTCAACGGCGTTTTAAGTTTTTGGAGTACATGCATCGTTTGCGACATCACCTTGAGGTTTTGAATTATTATACACATGTATATATATTTGTATATACAACCGTATTGTTTCTATTCATTTCACAAGCTTGACTGGCTCGGTTATAATAAAATGATTCATGCATGAACCTATTGATGAACGAGCCTTCAATGAAAATAAGCAGTGACGCGTCTTTATTACAATCGAAAAGCATTGATGAGCCGATTATCGTACGGAGTGTCGGTCGCAAGGCCACCATTACCAAGGAAGAACTGTTTCAGGCCGCCTTAAACCTGATTGGCCCGCAAAAAAGTATTGCGTCGTTGAGCCTGCGCGAAGTCGCACGTGAGGCTGGCATTGCGCCAAACAGTTTCTATCGTCATTTTAAGGATATCGATGAACTGGCCATTGAGTTGATTGATCGTGCCGGGATTGTACTACGTCAGATTTTGCATGAAGCACGTTTAAAAGCCTCTCGCCAAAGCAGTATTATCCGCAGTTCTGTAGAAGTCTTTATCGCCCAGCTAGATGCCGATGAAGGCAATCTGAGCCTGTTATTACGTGAAGGCTATACTGGCTCCAAGTCTTATAAACAGGCGGTAGAACGCCAGTTAAATTATTTTCAGCAAGAACTTCAGGATGATTTGATTCGTCTAGAACGCCTAAACAACAAGAAGTTATTTCATCCGGATATTGCCGCCAAAGCCATTACCCAACTGGTCTTCAACATGGGCGCCAATGTGATTGATATGCCTGCCGAAGACCGTAAAGAAATTGCCGAACAGACCATGATCATGATTCGGATGATTCTGGAAGGTGCACGTCATCTGGAAGATTCTCAGCTGCGCTAATTTTCCGATTTGCATGAACTAGTATAAAAAGAGACGTAATCAACGTCTCTTTTTATGATGATTACAAAAGTGCGAGTTGAGCTTTGACTGCCTTTGCAGTGGCTTCCGGATACTCAAGCGGGAACATATGCCCGCCCTCGACCACAGAATAATTAATCCGATAAATCTTGTGCATCCCTTGTGGCAACCCCTGCTGATAAAACTGGCTTTGCTCTGCAGTCATCAGATGCATCGGCACTTCAGGCGGTCGGCGTGGCGTTCTCCACCACCAGGCTGGCACAGTCCGGAAGATTTCCGCTTCTATCTGTTTTGGAATAGTTAACGTCACCCCACCACGTTCGGGTTCTGGCTGAATGCCGCTCTCGATATAATCAGCAAAACACTGCTCATCGAAATTTTTAAATAAGCGGTTAAACCGGAGTGCTTCAATAGCGTCCTGTTTCGATGACCAATGATCTTTGCGTTTTAGCGTAATTCCTGCGGGCGTATACCGGTCAACACTTTTCAGATTCAGCTTTTTCATCAGTTCGAACATGGCGCTATTTTTTCCAATCACAAATGGTGGATCCATAATGACCAGTTTGGAAAATAGTTCGGGACGTCGATACGCCGCCATCAGGGTCACCAGACCACCAAAGGAATGTCCTAAGCCAATCACTTGCTGCTGAGGAAACTGCTGCTCGATATCTGCAATTACTTCATCGACCAGATAACGCCAGTCTCGCGTAATTGGATATTGCGGGTTCATGCCGATCAAGGGAATCGCTTTGACCTCATAGTCTTGCTGGAAACATTCCAGAAACTTTTGATAAGTTGCCGCAGGAATACCATTGGCATGGGTAAAATGTAGGGCTTGCTTCATTATTTTTAAACGCAGCGCGTATTCATCCTGAAATCATCGAATGAGCTTACTGATCTATTCTTTCATTCGGCAGTGCAAAAATGCTCAAAGCATGACCTCAAAGTCATTTCTCTGTACTTCTTCAGAATTTAAAGTCTATTTCTGCGATACAGTCAAATGTTGCATCGGTAGAAAAGTAGCGCCGCAACTGGCCTTATCCCCCGCGATGACCACTGCCCGTCCTTTGACAGTAATAGACAAATTGCTGGAAATTGCGGTAACCATGGTCTGGCATTTGGGACAATAATGCTTCATACCATTTAAATGCACGGCAATACCATTGATCAAAAAAGAGAGTTCGCATTCAGTCACCATGCCACCATGACTGGTCTTTGTGCCAAAGGTAATCAGTGCTTTTGACATACTTTGTCATTCTTATTATTCAGTAGGTTGATTTTAAACAGGAGGAAAATGACAGACCAGCATTCTCCGACCAAAAAAATAATAAACCCGGATTTTGCCCATAAAAAAAGCAGCCCCAAAGCTGCATTTTTTAATGATTTAAAGCTTAAGGCTTGACCACGACCATCACCTGAATTGCTTCCGGTGTTACCGATAGACCATCCAGCAAGCTTAAACCTTCTTTCTGCAACTTTTGTAAACGTGCAATTTCATCTTCACGGATACTTGGATTGAACTGTTTCAGATAGGTCAGGCGATCAATTTCATATTGCCATTTATTGCCATACACTTCTTTGGCTTGCTGCTTGAAGCCAGGCAATGCACTGCGTGCCAGTTCAAGCGCTTGCTGATAACGCGCTTCAATCACATCACGACGTGCTTTCACCACCTGACGACAGCTATTGCCATCCAAATGATGCAAGTACGGTTTCAGGATTTCTGGTGCAATCTTTTGTGATAGATCCTGACCTTTTTCACTGAGCAAGACACGAATCAACTGTTGCGGCAAGCTAGACGGCAAGTTCAATGCTTTCGGAGCCACCACATCGACCTTGAACCAGACTTCTAGCAATACCGAACCCTGTGGCAGTGCTGCAGATTTTAGTACCGCAACGTTAGTGCTACCAAAGCCTTGCGTATTGATCATTTCCATCACACTTTCAGTGAATGGATGTTCCAGTGTCAGGTATTGCGCATCTTCGCGGATTTGTGCCTGATCACGATAGAAAGTCGCTGTAATCCCTTCTTCATCCAACGTCAAACCTTGAACCTGCATTTGATCGGTTGGCTTGATGATCACTGTACCGTTACTTTGCTCGTCAAAGTCGATATTTGTGGACGCCATAAAGCGCTTCATGAAAATCGGCAAAGTGGTATTGTCATCATAATCTTCAAGCGCGTTGACAATTTCCTGCGCCACCACCGGACGGCAAGAATTGTATTCAAGCAAACGGTCACGACCTTCCTGCAATTCAGCTTCCAGCGCTTCACGTTGCACGCTGACTTCTTCTAGCAGGTCTTCAAACTCTTGACCTTTGTCCGCCAATAGACAGTCTTTTAAGCGAACAATAAAATTTTCTTGCAAGGTCTGTGCAGTTGGAGAAATATTGCTGAAAATATTCAAAGCTTCGTTATACCAGCGGAACATACGTTCTTGTGCAGTTCCCACCAGATAAGGCACGTGAATCTGAATGCGGTTTTCCTGACCGATACGATCCAGACGACCAATACGCTGTTCCAGCACATCCGGGTTCGCAGGTAAATCGAACAGAATCAGATCAGAGGCAAACTGGAAGTTACGTCCTTCTGAACCGATTTCCGAACAAAGCAGAATCTGCGCGCCATACGAATCTTCAGCAAAATAAGCTGCGGCCTGGTCACGTTCTAATAAGCTCATGCCTTCATGGAACATTGCCGTACGAATACCGGCATGTAAGCGAAGTACATTTTCCAGCGCTTCAACCACTGGACCGCTACGTGCAATCAGTAAGACTTTCTTGTGTTTTAAATCAGTACGTAAACGCTCCATCAGCCACATCACACGTGGATCGGCTTCCATCCACGAGCCATCGAGCTGAGCTTCTTCAGGCCACATCTGCTCACGCAATTTACCATCTTTCGACCAGTTTTCCGGTGCTGGTAATGGTGCCGGCTGACAGTCACGCCCCGGGAAGCCCTGAATGGCTTCACGCGTGTTACGAAACAGGATACGACCGGTACCATGACGGTCTAAAAGTTCGTGAATGGCACGGAAACGCTGCTCAGGATGATCTTCAATTGGATGACCCAACAAGGCCTCAATCGCAGTCAAATGTTCTGCTTCAAGTGGCAGATTTGACATCAACACTTCTGCAATTTTAGCTGTGTGCTGATATTGCGCTTCTTCATCCAGGAAACGATCCAGCGAGTTAAAGCGCTGCGGATCGAGTAAACGTAGGCGTGCAAAGTGACTTTCCACACCGAGCTGTTCAGGTGTCGCCGTCAATAACAACACGCCCGGCGTATGTTCAGCCAGTTCTTCGACCAGATCATAACGGTCATTACCGCCATCTTCTTCACTCCACATCAAATGATGTGCTTCATCGACCACCAGCAAGTCGAAACCTGCTTCAAGTGCCTGTTCACGCAGATCTTCATGGTCGACCATCAAATCGACAGAGGCAATAATTTTTTGTTCGGTCAAGAACGGGTTTTGTTCAGGATCATGTTCTTTGATCGATGCAGTACGGGTCAAGTCAAACAGCGAGAACTCCAGATTAAAACGACGGCGCATCTCAATCATCCACTGATATTGCAGTGAATCTGGAACCAGAATCAGGATACGTTCAGAACGGCCGGTTTTGAGTTGTTGATGGATGATCAGACCCGCTTCAATGGTTTTACCCAGACCAACTTCATCGGCCAGTAATACACGCGGTGCAAAACGCTGACCGACTTCATGTGCAATATACAGCTGATGCGGAATCAGGCCGACACGTGAACCCACCAGACCACGCAGTGGACTGCTTTGCATATTGGCCTGCATCAGCAGTGCTTCAATACGCAGGTCATACCATTCTTTATAATCAACCTGACTGGCCAATAAACGATCTAAAGGCTTAGACAGCTGGATAGTCGCACCAATACGGGTTTCATTCAGCGATTTACGTTCTTCAGTTCCATCTTCCAGAGTACGAACGACATGATAACGTACTACGCCATTGCGGTCTTCAACGGATTCTACAATCCACTGGGTGCCTTCCTGATCCTGTAATTCATCTTTCACATTAAATACGATACGAGATAAGGGTGCATTGCTGCGTGCATAGACGCGGGTTTCATCGCTTTTCGGGAATAAAATGCTGACCGACCGCTCATCAACATCAATAAGAACGCCTAAACCGAGTTCTGTTTCAGTATCTGATAACCAACGTTGACCAATAGCAAATTGCTGCAATTTTTCCACCTTTATCTTAAGTACAAGATTATGAATATTAGGCTCAATCACGAAACGTCATTGGAGCAAAATTTCACACCTTCAAGCAATGTATTTTGACATAAAGCCCACTAAAAAGTGAGCATAATTCACGGCGATTAAAGAAGTATTTCCTAGAACGGCGCCGGACAATAAAATTCGACCAACTGCTCTGTTTGAGGATGATAAAAACTCAAACGTTCCGCATGTAAACATAGACGCGAGCTGAGCTGTTGCTGTTCGAGTGTCGCATATAAAGTATCGCCAATAATCGGATGTCCGAGATATTGCATATGCACCCGTAGCTGATGAGAACGGCCGGTAATTGGGATCAGTTTCACCCGGGTCACAGGCTGTCCCTGAATATTAAAATGCTCAATCGCCTGCCAATGCGTGATGGCTGGCTTATTATGTGCGGGATCTGCGATATGTAAAGGCGGACGGCTTGGATCATACACGACTGGCACTTCAATAGTGCCTTCACCTTCTAGTTTACCGGCAACCACAGCCTGATAGGTTTTATCGGTCTGGCGTTCCTGAAACTGGCGGGAAATGGTTTTTTGTCCCCATTTAGTCAGACCAAAGGCCAAAATGCCGGATGTATCGCGATCCAGTCGATGAATCAATAAAGTTTTGGGTTCTAATTTGACCAGACGGTTGATCAGGCAATCTTGTAAGTCTTCTGTTTTACCGGGAACTGTGAGTAAACCTGCAGGTTTGTGGATGACCATGAAATCGTCATCACGATGTATCAGATGTTCGGTTAGAAAATTACTCAAAGTTCAATCCCAGGCTGATCGTGAAAAACAAGGCGGCAATGATAGAAAGCTTAGCCAAGAATTACAATGCGCATTTATGTAAATGACGATGAAATTTCCGATTTAGCGCATAAAAATGCTCAATCGCAACGCATCAACCTGAGGATTGTAAAATGAAGCCTGCCAATTCATGCAAAGACGGATGTTTTAGCACATCTTCATAACGGATATTGGCACCATGCGCACGCCATATACCGACCAGACTCCCCATCGCTACCGAATCCAGACCATAATTTTTTAAGTCGACATAGGGATCAATTTCTAAGGCATCTATATCCAGCTGTTCCGCGACAGCCAACATAATGCCTTTGGTTGACAATACATATTCTGACGGCGCACTTAAATCCCATAAGCGAGTCAGGCTATAGGTATTTAAGTGATGTATCCCCTGTGCCGAAATATTTTCAATCCACTGAATATGCTGATCTTGATTTGCCAATAAAATCGCATCATCGACCACACCAATTTGATCCGTCACACTCATCAGATGCGGCAGAATCTGTTTCAGCATCGGTGTAACCTGCCCGGCAAAAATCAGCTGCGGATGCGTTGAGGCATATTCTCCCAATTGCTGCATGCCTTGCATCAAATCATCACCGTACAAATCAACAATCGGAATATCCAGCGCTTTGGCTTTATTGGTTAGTTGAATCAAATTCACCATGAGTCCACTCTCTTGTATGCCCTATTGCATACGCAAGTTTTGCAATCCAACTAAAACCAAAACAGATTGTGTTGAGGACAGCTGCCATTTAGCTTGGGATGGAGCAAGTTGGATTTTTTTGGGCATAGAGTACAGCATGGGAGAAGATATTTCTGTTCTAGGCAAATTTAAGACTATGCTAACTTAGATCGAGATAAATGATAAGTTCAATAAATGGTGTTTTGTAGATCATTAACCACGAAACTTCTGCAAAATTATACCTTTATTAATTGCCTCACCAATAAACTGGAACTCAGGCGAATTGATTTTTGCTTCATGTATTTTCTGTCTTGAGCTAAAAATATTGAAAAATGTTTTTCCAAGATTATAAGTTCCTGACAAATTAAAACCACCGCATACAAAGTCTACTGTAGCTAATCCAGCTTCTAATAAATCTGCTTTATTCGCTTTAATATCGCTAATTAACGGCTTCATTGAGTAGTATCTAAATTTTGAAGCGAAAGCGAATTCATAATCACTAAGTGCTCTCTGAAATGCATCCAATTCATAAGATTTAGCAAGATCTCTCTTTTCCTGAGAAGTCTGTGAACTAATTTTTTCAAACAATTTATATTTAGTGAAATGTAACCTATCTAATTCATCCAAGTAATCCTCTCTAAATCTTCGTAAAGTTTCAATAGGTACATAGGTGCTTGGATACGGTAAACATTTAGCAATTTCGACTCTGATTGCATCACTCTCGATCAATTCATGTGATATTAATGAATTAAATCCATCTGCGACATTATTATAAATAATCCAGTCAGAATTCTTATTTTGTCTTCTAACACTCTGACACGCTAATAAGGACTCTAAAGCTAATTCCTGCATCTGTGAAGAATGCACCCTTGGCGGTGGAGCGTTTGTATAAAATTCAATGACACCATTAGCTCGGAAGTCCTCAATTATCTCATTTGTAAAATGAAACATCGGGATTTGAGTTAAAATAATACTGTCCCAATACAATCCATAAAACATCAGATCACCATGGGATAAATTTTGAGCTACTGGCCCATACTCATTAGTTACACCACCCAATCCCGAAATGATTAAACCTTTTGTGATTCTTTTTTTCTTAAAATTGATTATTTCGCCCATCATTCTCTCAAGCAGATATTTTTATAAAATTAGCTATCCATTTGAACATGCTTATTTAGATGTTAAATTTACACTATTAATTTGAAAAGCAATAACCTTAATATTACTTTTAAAAGATACCCATGGCTAAGGTATCTTAGTTTACTATTAATTATATTTTATCCAAAAACCTCCCAATCGCTACCTGCGCAATCTCAGCATCCTGAAAAGACTTCACTCCAGAAACACCGATTGCACCGACCAACTGCCCTTCATACATAATCGGCTCACCACCTTCCAACATGCCTGAGAATGTTTCCATGGTCAGAAAGCCCATTTGCCCGCCTTTAATAATATCTTCAAACAGTTTGGATGGATGGCGACTCATTGCAGAACATTTGGCTTTTTCGACGGCCAGATTTGCAGTCATCGGTGCTGCACCATCCATACGCTTCATCGCCGGTAAATTTCCGGTCTCATCTACGACTGCAATGCTGACATTAAAACTCTTCTGAATGGCATATTGATGGGCTTGATCTAATAAAAATTCCGCATCGCTTAAAGTCAAATAATGTTTGGTTTTCATGAAAAATAGTGTCGAATTTTAAATGTAATCTCCCCTAACCCCTCTTTAGTAAAGAGGGGAACTTTATTTATTCAGTTGAGGTTCCCTCCTTTTTCAAAGGAGGGTTAGGGAGGATTTTAAAAAAATTAAAATTTAACCTTTCATCTCAGCAAAAGTTTCTTTAGCCGCTTGAATCGTGTAAGCAATATCTTCATCAGAATGCGCAGCAGAAATAAAGCCGGCCTCAAAGGCAGATGGTGCAAGGTTAACACCGCGCGTTAACATCCCATGGAAGAATTTACGGAAAGCATCGACATCGCATTTCAGCATAGAGTCGAAGCTAGTAATATCTTCCTGATCGGTAAAGTAAAGACCAAACATACCGCCCACTTGTTGGGTCTTGAATGGAATGCCTGCTTCATCAGCAGCAGTTTGTAAACCGGCGAGCAATTTTTCGAGTTGTGCGGTTAATTTTTCATAAAAACCTTCGGTACGTAAATGCTTGAACATCTCGATACCGGCACGCATTGCCAATGGGTTACCTGATAGCGTACCTGCTTGATAGACCTTACCCAATGGTGCGATACATTCCATCACTTCACGTTTACCACCGAATGCACCGACTGGTAAGCCTGCACCGATGATTTTACCTAAAGTGGTTAAATCCGGAGTAACGCCATAATGTGCTTGCGCACCACCCAAACCGACACGGAAACCGGTCATTACTTCATCAATGATAAACACTGAACCATGTTCATCACAAACATCACGAATCGCTTGCAGGAAACCGTCAATTGGTTTCACCAAGTTCATGTTGCCTGCGACTGGCTCAACAATCACGCCGGCAATTTCTGAACCGAATTTGGCAAAGCATTCTTTTAAAGTCGCGATGTCGTTATATGGAAGTGTCAGCGTATGTTTAGCAAAATCTGCTGGCACGCCTGCAGACGTCGCTTCCCCTTCTCCACTGGTCAATAAACCTGAACCGGCTTTTACCAATAATGAATCTGAGTGACCATGATAACAGCCTTCAAATTTTACAATCTTGTCACGGCCAGTATAACCACGTGCTAAACGAATCGCGGTCATGGTCGCTTCTGTACCCGAGTTGGTCATACGCACTAGTTCAATCGATGGCATGATCTCGCAAATAATATCTGCAAGCGTGGTTTCATGAACTGTGGGCGCACCAAAACTCAAACCATCGACCGCAGCATCCTGAACGGCTTTAATAATCGCCGGATGTGCATGGCCCAGAATCATCGGCCCCCATGAACCTACATAGTCCACATAACGCTTACCATCGACATCATACAGATACGCACCTTGGGCTTTTTCGATAAAGACCGGCGTCCCACCGACACCATTAAATGCGCGTACAGGTGAATTAACGCCACCCGGAATATGTTTATTAGCTTGTTTGAACAATTGTTCTTGCTTTGGAGATAAGCTCATGAAGGCACTCGACTCAAAATTAAATCAATCAAAAAATTTTATGCTGTAGCTTGAAAAAGCGCAGACCATTCATCTAAACGTTCAGGAATGGCATTCATAGGAAGTCCCAATATATCACTAATCACCGCGCAATAATCCGCACCTGACTCAATGACATCCTTTGAATTTTCAACCGTTAAACCACCAATGGCACAGAGAGGCACGTTCAATTTTTCTTTGGCCAGTTTTAAGGTTTCAAGACCAATATTACCCGCTTCAGGTTTACTATCAGTCGCATAAATTGCTCCAAATGCCACATAATTCGCACCATCGGCAATGGCCTGTTTAGCCAGCTCAAGTGAGTTATTACAGCTACGGCCAATCAACACGCCTTTAGGCAAACGCGCAACAGCGTCGACAATCGAACCATCATCCTGGCCTAAATGCACACCCACGCCGTATTTAACCGCCATTTCCAGATCATCGTTAATCACGAAAGGTACGCCATATTCAGCACACATGGCTTTCATGTACTCGATTTCGTAAATTTGATCTTCTTTCGCCACTTTTTTACGGCGATATTGCAAGACCGCAACACCACCATTGGCCATTGCACCTTCCAACTTCGCTAATAAAAGCTCTAATGGATCATCATTGGTAATTAAATATAAACCGCGCATCTTGCTCGCCACTTGCTAGGATGGCTCTATTATAGGCATAACTCGGTTTAATTGCCGCCATCTTGCTGTTTCTAAGACTGGGCAGCAACAGATTTGCAGTTTTTTAGCGCAATTTGTCAATTAAATCTCAAATATCACCATTTTCAGGGATATACGGACTTTCAAATCTGCGTTTTAATCGCCTTATAACAATAATTATAACGTGTTAATGCTTACGCCCTCCGACAAACGCTTTTAGGATTTTGCAGATAACTTGGTGGAGAAGTTGCAAAATTCTAAGAGCGATTTTTTTGTCTTTTTTTCGCCTGGCTCAAGCGTACTCAAATTAATTAATATTAAAAATACCCATTTTCAGGGATAGCCCAATCGGCGCGAAGCGTCTTAAATAGCCTTAGACACAGAAAATAAACAGAAAAATAAATACCTGTGTTTGTAATACCCGATCCTTTCTGGTTTTGAGTCATTCGTTTGTGGGAAAACGTTTCAAAGCCAGAAAGGATCTTTTACTTTCAGCACAAATCCACATGAATTCTTCTATGAATATTTACACAATAGCATGAGCAAAATCTTGAACATTTATTGGTAGCAAACAGGCATAAAAAAAGCCCGGAGAAGGTCGCTCCAGGCTTGGAAAACTGATGTATTAATTAAAATATAATGGTTGATCAAAAAACCTAATCTGCAATACCATAATTATTAGAATAATAATTCTAGACTTGCAAGGCTTTTATCGAAATTTCATGCTTTAAGTGGGCACATTCCGATAAAAGTCATTCTGGCTTAACGGGAAATTTTATCGTATTTAAGGTCGATCAGACTGATATTACCACGCAGGACATCGGCAAACATGCGCCAGTCCGAGATAAAGCTATATACAGGCTGTTTGAAGCTGGCTGGTTTATTGCGCTCAAAGATAAAATGACCAACCCAGGCACAGGCATAGCCCGAGAGTAAACCATATGCAAAATATCGCGGCTTGCCTTGACGAATGGCTTTGGCAAAACAGTATAAACCGATGCTACTGCCGGCCACGTGCAGACGGCGGCTAATAATATGCCGATGCTCAGTCAAATAGAAGCGATAAAATTCATGATAGTTCTTAATCGGCATCTGGGGCTGAACCATCACCTCATTCTTACTTTCTGGTTGTACTTGTACATTCATCTGTCATCATCCTGACGTTTTTTGTTTTACCTTAGCGTATATTTTAGCCAAATAACAGCCTTTTGATGCGCGCTTCAATGCATCTTGCACATCCCCGTGAAGGCCTGAATCCGATCGTTTTAGCCTAAAATGAACCGATGAAATCTAAGTTTCAAACTTCTGTTTAAGCTTTTTATGCTCAGTCAAGTCTTACATGCATTTTGATTTTGGTTACAATCTGCTGCGCACAAATCTAAAAATATAATTGCGGCTGCTGTCCGCCTCATTTTAAAACCTTATTCAAGTGAAGATTCAGTACTTAATTGCACTGAACAGATAGGATGATCATCATGGTTGAAGTTGAACTCAAGTTCCAAATTCCTGTGGCACGACGCACTGCGCTGCTCAAGGCACTTGATCCGAAAAAGTCTCAACAGATCCAGCTTCAAGCCAAATATTATGATACTACCGACCGTCAACTGGCCCGGCATGGGGTGGCACTGCGTCAGCGTCTGGAAGGTACACGTTGGGTGCAAACACTAAAAGCGGCCGGAAAAAGCCATATCGAACGCTTTGAACATAATCATGATCTAGGGAAATTAACCGCATCTCCTGAACTGGATTTAGATATTTATAAAAAATTTCCAGAAGCCGGGGCAATTCTCAGCAATGCGCTCGGCAATCAGTTCGACCAGCTCCAACTCCAGTTTGAAACCGATATTTCCCGTACGTTAAGGGTGATTGACTATGAAGATACCCAGATCGAAGTCAGCCTGGATATTGGGCATATCCGCACACATGATGCCGAGCAAGAAGTACATGAAGTCGAGTTCGAGCTTAAAAATGGTTCAATTCAACATCTACTGGCGTTTAGTTTTGAATGGGTCAAGAAATACCAGCTCTGGCTCGATGTACGCAGCAAGGCTGAAATAGGCAATCTATTGGCCACTTCACAGCGCGTCAGTCCTGCGACCCTTAGCAAAGAATTTCAGATCAGCAAAAAAGACAGCGCCAGTAAAACCATGTACAGTCTGATTGCACAGCAGATGCAGCATTTATTGCCGAATATCGCGGCGATTGCAGCTCAGGTTGCAGAGCAGGAACATATTGATCAGGCACGACTGGCACTGGATCACTTATATCTGACCTTGCTGCTCTTCAAAGACTGGCATCCACAGCTTTCGGACAAATGGGCACATCAACTGGCGGCCTTTAAGCAGCAATTTGAACATTTGCAACATTTACAGCATATGCAAAACAGCTTGGCCGGCTTCCTGCAAAATCCCACCACGGCAGAAAACCTGAGCAAAGATATTCTGTATGCGCAGGAGAAACTCGGTAATCTGGTCAAATCTACCCAGAATGTGCATCATTATCTGGAATTACTGATGTTCAGTTTAAATGAAAATGAGCATGCCTCGCTGGACTTGAAAACTGCTGCTCAAACTACCTTGCAACAGCAATATAAAGCTTTGCAGGAACAAATGAACCAGACCGATATCACTGATTTTGAAAGTCTGGATCAATTGTCGGGCCGGATTCAGGAGCTCAAATTCAGCTTTCCGATTTTAACCACGATCTATGATGTCAAAAATTTGCAGAAATACAGCAAAGCGCTGAACGATGCTCAACTGGCAGCCAGTGAATATCAAACTTTGGCCTCTTCTGCAGTTTATATTCAGCAGACCGAGCTGGAAGCAAGTGACTGGTTTGTGCTGGGCTGGCTGACCGCCAAGCAGGAAGTCTATGCGCAGAAACTGCTTGAAGCGACCGAACAGTTCTTGGTCAGTCGTAAATTCCTGAAATAAACATATTGAAATAAATATCACAAGAAAAACTCAAAGCACGCCTTCTCTGGCGTGCTTTTTTGTTGCAGAAGCACATCACACCCCTGCCGATCTTTGGGCTATATTAATCTATAAAACCAACATCGCGGAGGAATGACCCGATGGCAGAAATAGAACTCAAATTCCAGATTCCGCCACAGTCTCGTGTGCAATTTGAACAGGACATTCAGAAACTTCAGCCGACTCGGCATCGTCTGTGTGCACGCTACTTTGATACTGAAGCGCAACAATTACAACAACATCAGATTGCCCTGCGGCAACGTCTGGAAGACCAGCAATGGATTCAAACCCTGAAAGCAGCGACTGAACAACAATTTGAACGTTTTGAACTTGAGCATGAATTAAAAAGTCCTCCGGAACATTGTGATTTTCAGTTATATCGCAAACATAAACCGGCCAAAAAAATCCTGAAACAGGCGCTCGGTGATCTGGAGACACCACTCATCCTGCAATTTGAAACAGATGTCGTACGGTATGTCCTCACAGAAAGTCATCTGGACAGCCAGATTGAAATTGCCTTTGATGTCGGAGAAATTCGACACAATGATCAAGCCATCGATATTTATGAAGTCGAATTTGAGCTTAAATCCGGCCAGCTGAGTGAATTGATTGATTTCATTCAGCCCTGGGTTCAGCGTTATGCTTTGTGGCTGGATACACGGAGCAAATCGGAACGCGGTTATGCCTTATTACATGATGAAGAGAGTCTGCCAGTTCAGCATCAGCTTCCCTTAGTGCTTGAACAGAAAGATCAGATCAGTACGATTTTACAAAAAATTGTCGCCAACTGTCTGGCTCATCTTTTCCCAAATGCGACGGCGATTGCTGCCGAAAATTATAATAGTGATCATGTGCATCAGGCACGTGTTGCGATTCGGCGTTTGCGCAGTGCTTTTAAAATTTTCCAGTCCGTGACTGAACATGTACAGCCAGAATGGCCGGAACAGCTGCGGGATATTTTTCAGCAACTGGGTTCTACCCGAGATCGCGATGCCCTGGCAGAAAGCCTGATTCCACAACTGGAAAAAGCAGGTTCCCCCTTACTGAAATTACCCCCACACCGACAAAAACAGCCAGATATCAGTGTGCTGTTCAGAAGTCCTGCTACCGTAGAACTAATGCTGCAACTGTTCAGCTTTAGCCAAGAAAAAACGGATAACAAAGCCAAGTCTTCACATAAGATTTTGTGTAAAGGCCTGAGCAAGCTGCACCAGCAAATCTGTCAGGATGCCGAGAACTATCAAGAACTGGATATTGAATCCCGGCATCGGACACGCAAACGGGTCAAACGCTTACGCTATAACGTAGAATTCTTGCAAAGCCTGTTTCCTGAAAAAGAGGTTAAAGCCTATCTAAAAGCCTTAAAACCCTTGCAGGAAAGTCTCGGGCATTATAACGACCTATTTGTTGCGGACGAATTATTTAGACCTTATGTCAAACAACAGGCCAAGGCCTGGTTTGTGCTAGGCTGGATAAGTGCGGAACAGCAGCGTTTTTCGAACGAAGCAGCAGAGCGTTTACAGCAGTTTGCAGAAAATACCAAGCCCTTCTGGTAAGACCGGGCTTGGTCAAACTGTGCTAGCGATATTTGCCGAATACTTTCCAGATATTATTGTCTGCCAGAGGATCGTTATAACTGTCGCTGCGTTGCTTGCGTGGCTTATCGCGTGCATCGACCAGTTCAAAATGTGGCTCAACACTCAGCACAATCCCATTCACATAAAAACGGGTGCGCGTATATTCGCTCTGGCCATGCTGAAACACATAAGTGCGTAAATCCACAAATTCACGGTGTGCCACCAAAGCTGCAGTATCGTCACTCTCGAGCCACTGCCGCATGGCTGCAATCTGCTCGGGTTCGAACTGGCCGCATTTTTCGATCAGGCTGGCGACCCCACGAAAAGTTTTGGATTCCTTGGCGCGGGTTTTATTAATGCGAATCCGGTCAACATGAAAATAAAACAGCGGCAAGTTTAAATGACTCGGCAGATGGATCGCATCCAAGATTTCATCTTCCATAAAAGGCTGAAACAGATCCTGTGCCCTTTCAATCAGCCCGAGCCACTGGCTATAGTATTCATCTACCTGTGACTGGCTGCCATAATAAATCGGCAAGCCTTCAACATTGGCTAGATTTGCCGGTGGCCAAATATTCTGGCGCAATAAGGCAATATCACTTTTTAGGCTTTGTACTGCAATCGCATCCTGCATGGCATTCACTTTTATATGCTTAGGCTATTTTTTTAGATTAAGGCAAAGGTTTAGTTTCTGCAAGGCTTTGCCTATAATTAACGATTGAGATTTTAGTGTTAGGAACAAATTCATGGTTCAAAAGATTGAAGCAACCGATGTAACCGAAGAAGAAGCGTTAAATGCGGCATTCTTTGAACGTGCTGATGAATTTATTCAACAAGCCAACGAGTTTTGTCGCGTAGAAAAAGGCTCACAGGAAAAACCGAGCGATAAGCGCGGTCAAGTCAGTGCGGCGATGTTATTTGGTACTGCCCGTTTCAATACCTGGGTGGCAGCGAATAACTTTAAAGATGGGAATGAAATGCGCGATGCCAAAGATCAGGTCATGTCTTATATCTTGCAGCAATTTCAAATGATGCTGGAAGATAACTATGATGAATACTGTGAACAGTTCGAAAACTATTTACGTTTCCGTCACAATGAAGAGTTTCATGCCAACAAGCATAACCATGATCACAAGCATGATCATTGATTAAAATACGAAAAGCCCCGCGGGGCTTTTTTTATTTGCTGTCATTTATCATATTGACTTTAAAGTGATTTAAGCACTATATAAATTGAATAATAAATAAACGAAAACAAGGCATAGCATGCAGCAACTTCCCTTCCCGATCATTGACCCTCATATCCACCAATGGGATCCGTACAATACCCCACATGCGGCAGCGCTAGCGGTAAAGCTGTTCGGCAATCATCCCAAATTACTAGACAGAATGGTTCGACTGTTGAAACCCAGAGACGTCATTGAGACCATTGGCCTGACACAGCACCTGGCTGCACCTTATCTGCCTGCAAATTACAAGAAAGATGCAGGACATTATGAAATAGAGCAGATTGTGCATGTTGAAGCCAGCTGGCATGACCATAAAGGTACGGGTGTGGTAAATGAAACCCGTTTTATCGCTGGGCTTCCTTTTGATCAGCACACTATCCAATTGGGTGGAATTGTCGCCACGGCGGATCCGCGGCAGAAAAATTTTAAACAGTTGATTCAATTGCATCGCGAAGCTTCTCCCAAGTTTCGGGGCATCCGTAAAATGGCTGCAGTACATCCAGATAAAGGGATTCATGCCTGGACCGATGAACCGCATCTCTATCGCAACACAGATTTCCTGAAGGGCTTTGAAGAACTGGCCAGGCAAGATTTAAGCTTTGATGCCTGGGTGTACTCTACCCAGATTGCGGATGTTACTGCGCTGGCCAAAGCCTTTCCAAACACCCCTATTGTGCTGGATCATCTGGGTACGCCCGCAGGTTTATTTGGCAAAGTGGGCAAAGCTACAGGCAAGACCGAACAAGATCGCACCCAGATATTTGCAGACTGGAAAGATCAGTTGGCAAAACTGGCCGAATGCAAAAATGTATCGACCAAAATGTCTGGTCTGTTTATGCCAGTCTTGGGACATGATTTTCACACGCAGAAACGGCTGGCAAGTAAACAGGAATTAGTGGAACGTGCCGCACCCGTGATCCAGCATACTTTAGACTGTTTTGGTTCTGGGCGCGTGATGTTTGCATCCAACTTTCCAATGGACAGTGTCAGTAGCTCACTCACCAACATTATTGATGCCTTTAGCGATATTGTGCAGGACTACAATGAAAATGCCTTAAAGTCGATTTTTTATGAAAATGCTAAACGTTTTTATCGACTTTGAGTAGATGAGGACATGCTAAGTTGGATAACAGATTCCAGTCTAAATACGCCTTCAGGCAAAGGACTTTGTATTTTACTCACTATTATTTCAAGCTGGATAACGTCTTATTATTATCAAGTGGCGATCCATCATCCTTTTGATCAAGATATTGCTTTCGTTTCAACTTTGATTGGCTGTGGAATATTGATTTTCCTTCTTATTGTATCTGTTTGGAGTCTGCTCCTATCTATCCTTGCAAGCTTAACTGGAGGGATTGTTTTTAGCCATAGAGCAACCTAAAGCATAAAACTAAAATAAAAAAATCCCCTCACTTGAGGGGATTTTTTATCAACACTATGATGTTTTAACTTGCTTACCGTACTGATCAGCCATCACTTCCACCAGCTGGTCCGGCTTGATGTATTTTTTGATCATGGCATCAATATCGGCTTTGCTCAGTTGAGCAATCGCCTGATCACGTTTTTCCCGGTAAACCAGATTACGGTCTTTTTCCAGCTGTGGGATCAACATAGTGTGAATACGACGATCATCCTCGAGTGCAGTTAAACGCTGTTTCAAGATACTGGCTTTTGCCGCTTCCACTTCCTGTTCAGTCACGCCACGTGTCAGCAGTTCATTCAGTACCTTATGCACTGCCTGAGAAACCTGTGCGGATTTTCCAGCCGTATAATTGGCACTAATCATCATTGCACCCACATCTGCCCATTCATCGAGTTGCAGATCTGCACTAAAACCATAGACTAGTGCATTTTTCTCGCGTAACTCTTGTGCCAGTCGTGACGACAGCTGTGAATCACCCAGAATATATCGAAATACCTGTAATGCAGGTGCATCGGCATGATCTGCGCCGACCGGCATGCTCATGAATGCCTCATAACTCCCGAATTCACGCTGCTCAGACAACGCATGAATTTTCTGGGCTGGATAACTTCGATATTCCGATTTCAGACGCTCATAAGGCTGTGTAGCTTTCCAGTCTGAGAAACTGTTTTTCAGCGTTTTTTGCATCGATTTTGGATTAAACTCACCTGTGACCGCGATTTGTGCATGCTGGGTTTTTAAAAACTGCTGATACAGTGCCATAACCTGTTCGCGAGTCGCTTTCTGATACTGTTTTTTGGCCAGTTCAGGCTCGAAATGGAAACGCAGATCGCCAGGCTGATAGATCTCGAGAGTTCGCGCCATCGTCAAGCTCGACACGGTATCTGGTTCAGTGTAAGGACGATCCAGACTGGATAAAGTTTGACTCTTGATCAAGTCAAACTGGCTTTGCTCAAATGCCGGCGTTTTCAGTACATCAACCACATACTGGAAAAACTCTTCAAACTTTTCTTTTTTGGCGCTGATCTGCAAGGTCAGGCCATTGCCGGATGCACTGGCAGTCGCCGAACCGCCTACTTCAATAATTTTATCGGCAATCTGCTGCAAGCTTTGGGTTTTCGATGAGCGCAACATTAAATAAGCGGTCAGATCAAGAATCTCGCCTTTATTCATCAGACTTTGAGCGGTACCAAAATCCAGTGAAATTGTGGCATAGACCTTGTCATCGCGTGTAGTGGTCGGAAACAGCGCGTATTTAATGCCATTTTTCAACTTGCCACGCTGAATCTGTTTGTCTTTACTATGCAAATACTGTTTGGACTGCTGTATATATTGTTTTACTTCAGCCTGATAAACACTGACATCTTTCAGAGGCTCTTCTGTTTCAGCCTGCTGGTCCAGGGTTTTTGCCGGGGCTTCTGTTTGTGTCAGTTCCTGCGCTTTTTTCTGATCTTCCGGGGTCGGTAAAATATTGCCAGAAATACGGTATTCAGGTTTTAAAAAACTCTTATAGACCTGATTGACCTGATTGACATTCAGGTTTTGAATCGCGCTCAGATCTTTAAAATACTGGCTCCAGTCACCCGAATACGCCACTGCATAATCACTTAAACGTGAACCTAAAGCAGTCGCACTATTTTTAATATTGTCGGCCTGATTTCGGGTCAGATTTTTAGCCCGGTTTAATTCTGCTTCGGTAAATGGCTGGCTCTTTTCTACGCCTTGGATCAGCCCCTTTTCAATATCCTGTGCCTGATGATTCGGAGCATAGATTGCTCCCATAAACACCAGATTAAAGTCTTTATCCAGCCAGGTACTGGATTGCACCGCTGTTGACTTCCCAGTTTCCACCATATTCTGATAGAGATGTCCACTTGGCTGCAAAGTATAGAGCGTTGGCGAAACAGCCAAAGCCGTTTTAATGCTTTCTTCGGATTGATTCAAATAAAGATTAAACTTGGCCAGATCACTGCCTTTCTTTACTGTAAATTCACGCTGTTTGATTTGCTCTGGTTTAAGCGCTGGGACTTTCACTTGCGCTGGTACATTTCGGGATTGAATCGGACTGAAATGCGTATCCAGCTGTTTTAAGACTTCGGCCTTATCAAATTTGCCCGAAATGACCACAAAGGCATTATTCGGTGCATACCATTGACGGTAAAAATGGTTTAGTTCCTGCATATTGATTGATTGCAGCTCATTTAGGTCACCAATCGGCAAACGGCCTAAATACTGATTGCCATAAGCAGATTTAAACACCTGATCGATCAATACTGAAAATGGCTGATCCAGACGAATTTCACGCTCGCGTTTTACAATATCAATTTCAGTCGGTACATATTTTTCCTGAAGCACCAGCTTGTCCATGCGTTCGGCTTCGAGAAAAATGACTTCACTCAGCGCAGTTTTTTCAGGACGGATCACATTGGTATATTTGGTCGAGTAATAGTCGGTACTGGCATTAGTCATCAAGGTATATTGATCCAGTCGACGCTGGAATTCATCCCCTTTGACATTTTCTGTGCCTTTAAAGGCCAAATGTTCCAGCAGATGGGCCAGTCCGCCCTTGCCCTGAGGATCATTCAGGGAGCCGGTCAGATAGACCGTATTCATAAAAACTTTATTTTCTTTATCATTCGGTGCCAGGATAATGCGCAGTCCATTATCCAGTCGGTATTCTTCAATATTCTGTTCCGTTTTCACCAAAACAGGCTGTGCAAAACTTAGTACACTACAGCCAGACAATATAATAGCCAGACTTAAATTTTTATAACGTAGCAACATTCTTCATCCAAATTATAAATATAAATTTTTATTCGTGCCCATCTTAGAGAATGATTCTTCTTCTGAATAATCTATTCCAAGCCGAATCCTCAAAATAACATGCCGCCTCATCTAACGACATGTATATCTATGTAATTAAATATAAATCTCAGCTTGCATATATAATTTTGCATAACCGGAAATTTCAATTCGGTCCTGATCTTGCAAGGCACAATACAGCACCCCACCACGTGCTGATGCCTGATAGGCGACCAGTTCATTTTTACCGAGTTTCTCGGCCCACAGCGGCGCAATTCCGGTATGAATCGAACCGGTTACCGGATCTTCATTGATTCCATTACTCGGCGCAAAATAACGTGAAATACAGTCGTATTGGGTATCTTGTGAAGTGATCGCGACGTCCAAATAAGTATTCTGAGCAGTAATCGCAGTACGCTTGCCATTCAACTGTTTCAACAATTCAAAATCAGGCGTTTCATCCAGCACATCCTGTACCGATTCGTATTCAACAATATAGCCCTGTACATTCAGATAAACCTGTTTAAACGGTTTGCTCAAGGCCTGTCTTAAAGCTTCAGGATATTCAGCAACTGGCTCTGCACGACGGATTGGAAAGTTCATTCTGATCTTGCCATCCGCATCCTGATTGGCTACAAAAATGCCTAAGTCTTTTACATGAAAATGAATCGTTTTCCCCGTATCAAACTGATTGAATAGTACAAAGCTGCTGGCCAATGTCGCATGACCACAAAAATCCACTTCCTTGGTTGGCGTAAACCAGCGGATCGCATAATTATCTCTATCAATCACTTTAACAAAAGCCGTTTCGGACAGATTATTTTCCAAGGCGATATTTTGCATCAGACCATCTTCGAGCCATTCATCCAGCACAATCACGGCTGCAGGATTGCCTTTAAACAGTTCCGTGGTAAACGCATCGACCTGGTACATTTTCATTTTTTGAATTCCTGAATATAACGATCTCTAGTTTAAAAGCTTTTTTGCAAGAATGAACTTGAATATGTTAATGATCTCATTAATCTGGCCTAGTAAATAAATAGAGCAAATGGTGCTGCATGACAAACTCCCATATTCAAAGCGTTCCCTTAGAAAAAGCTTATCGTCTGATTACCCATGGCCCTACTGTACTGGTATCTGCTCAAGATCAGCAGGATACAGATGTTATGGCAGCAGCCTGGGCATGCGCATTGGAATTCAGCCCCGCAAAAGTGACTGTGGTTCTGGATAAAAGCACCAAAACCCGAAATATTATTGAAAATTCAGGTTATTTCGCGCTGCAAATTCCAACATTGAAACAACTGAATATGGTCTATCGTCTGGGTACGCAGAGCCTGCATGATGTGCCTGACAAACTGGCACAATCCGGAGTAGAACTATTTCATTTTCCTGATGCTGATATTCCTGTAGTACAAGGCTGTGCGGCCTGGATACTCTGCGAGATGATTCCTGAGCCGCATAACCAGCAAATGCATGACCTGTTTATAGGCAAGGTGATTGCAGCCTATGCCGATGATCGGGTCTTCCGCGACGGCCACTGGCATTATCATGAAGTGGATGAAGAGTGGAAAAGTATTCATCATGTAGTCGGCGGGCATTTTTACACCATCGGCAATGCGGTGAGCATTGATGATCCGGAATTATAAATTTTTCAAATTTGGAATAAATGAAAGTAATCGCGGATGATCAGACGATATCAACCAGCACCAGAGTATCCGAAATTATGCTACTTTATCTATAATCTTCATTTGATGTGATGTGCTATGACACCCTTTAAAATTCACTGTATTGATGTCCAGAATTCACTGCAAAATTATATCTGGTTGCTTGAACATACCGCGTCGCATCAGGTGGCTGTGATTGATCCAACCGAAGCAGAATTGGTACAAGACTATTGTGCCGAACACGGTTTAACTGTAAGTCAAATCTGGCTGACTCACTGGCATAAAGATCATATTGGCGGTGTGCCGGAACTGATCCAAGGACAAAATCTGCCTGTGTATGGCCCACGGGCAGAACTAAGCAAAATTCCGTTTATCACCCATCCTCTTGAGCATGAAGAACAGTTTAATTTTCATGGAATAGATATCCAGGTGATTGCTGTACCCGGGCATACACTCGGCCATATTGTTTATTTTATTGATGCGATTGATGTGCTGTTCTGCGGCGATACCTTATTTGCCATGGGTTGTGGCCGGGTTTTTGAAGGCACCTATTCACAGATGTATCATTCACTGTGCCGTCTGGCTGCCTTGCCACCGCGCACCCAAGTCTATTGCACCCATGAATACACATTATCGAATGCACAGTTTGCCAAACACGTTGAACCGGACAATTCGGCAATTCTGGAACGCTTCGAACATATTGAGCGTTTGCGTATACTAGGCCAGTGCACGCTGCCAAGTAGTATTGAAGATGAATTGCAAACCAATCCTTTTCTGCGCGCAGAAAGCGTGGAAGAATTCCAGCGTTTAAGAACCCTGAAAGATCAGTTTTAAACCGGATTCAAAGCTGAAGATCAATGCTTCAGCCGACTTACTTATTTGTCATTTGCGATGCATAGAATGTTATTGAAAGGCACGTACAAATTTTGCACAAATTGGAATAAGTTGAATCTCCATCTAAAAAATGTCTTTCTGTGCCATTTTTTGCTTTCTTATAATTAATCAAGTCCTCTATTTTTTTAGAAACCAATTTCAGTTCCAACACATGAAATAATGACTTATAAATAACAGGATGATATTGATTTAAATTAGAGAAATTCGTGGAACATTGCTTAAATAATCAGCATGGAACCTAACAAGTGAATAAAAAAGCCCAATTTACTTGAATTGGGCTTTCACTTATACGCTAAACATATAATTTGTATAAAATAAAAAATAGCTGTTATTCACCAATTAAAATGTCTATGCGATAAACCATTTAAAATGTCCTGTTTT
>JQCU01000229.1:0-421 GCA_000761495.1 Acinetobacter idrijaensis | reverse complement strand
TTTTCTCATATTTTTAACTTTCTCTAAAATTAACATAATACACCTTATACGAAATGCTTTATAATTGTCTTTATTAATCAATGATGTATATCATTTTGATTGGCTCGTATCCTCCAGATCGGGCTTTTTTATTGTTTTTTATGTTCCACGCTCAATAAATAAGCAATGTTCCACGGTTTTATTCAGTTTTAATAAACATCATCCGATTTTGTGATGAGTCACTATTTCATGTGCTTGCACTGAAATTGGCTCATCACAAAATTGGAGTCCTGGTTAACCATAGGGAAGGAAAAAACGGCTCAGGAAGCTTCTCTTCTTAGGTTCAGGCTCAACGTGTTCTGGAACAGGGATACGTTTATTCTCTGAAGTAGTCAATCCGTCATAGTTCGATTCAGCCTGTGACCGAGGATCTGTTGCTATA
>JQCU01000228.1:0-322 GCA_000761495.1 Acinetobacter idrijaensis | reverse complement strand
GCTGATCGGCGTCTCCTCTGCGGTTCCGACACCGCCGCTGATGGCGACCGGCTGGCTCGGCCATGCCCAGCTCAACGCGCTGGATACGATCCTCGGGCAGCTGTCGCGGGAGGATGCCTTCCGCGTCCTTTTGGTGCATCACCCGCTGCACTCCGACGGGCGCGCCAAGCGGCTGACCGATTCGCATCAGTTGCTCGCGCTGCTCAAGCGGCACGGCGTCGAGCTGGTGCTGCACGGCCACGACCACATCCATTCCACGATGTGGTTCGACGGCCCCGAGCGGAAGATCCCGGCGATCGGCGTGCCGTCGGCATCGGCGCTG
>JQCU01000227.1:0-242 GCA_000761495.1 Acinetobacter idrijaensis | reverse complement strand
TCACTCCATTCGAGGACGAGAAAGCATCAACTTCAGCAGTATGAAATAAAATTTGCGTATCAATATCAATACCAGAAAACCATATTTCAGAATCACTATTCTGACACTTTATTAAGTGTAAAAAAACAGAGTTTGAGTCTATGAATTTTCCTGACTCTGTGCGGACACAGACTGGATATTTTGCGGATAAAATAATTTCCGGCAGGCCTGATTGACGTATGAGTGCTCTTTCTCTAGTATCC
>JQCU01000226.1:0-804 GCA_000761495.1 Acinetobacter idrijaensis | reverse complement strand
TAGGCCTTGCTGCTGGTCTGGTGGGTATGGCTGCAGATGCGATGGTGGAAGATGTGAACTATACCATGATCACGGATGTACAGATTGCAGAGCGTACTAAGGCAACGGTGACAACGGATAATGTTGCCGCCCTGCGTCAGGGCACATCCGGTGCGAAAATTCAGACCAGTACTGAAACAGGTAACCAGCATAAATACCAGACCCGTGTGGTCTCAAATGCGAACAAGGTTAACCTGAAATTTGAAGAGGCGAAGCCTGTTCTCGAAGACCAGCTGGCCAAATCAATCGCAAATATTCTCTGAACCTCGTCAGGAGGCTGATCTGACCGGCCTCCTTGCTGACGCCTCGCGTTGCTCGTTGTCCAACCCCGGGATGTAACAAAATAAATTTTGTCACCTCCCGGCGTTTCCGAAATAAATATGAAAACACTGAGCGGTTGTGCAAATTCTTTGTGCGACCGTGAAGTGTTGCCGGCGAAGTCGGGATCTTCCGGAGAAAGTCATTATGACATCAGACAATATCGCTGAATATGTTGGTGAGAATAATCAATTTACTGAGAAGCCTGCAACTGAATACCTCCCGGTGATACAGGATAATACAGTGACCACTAAAGACTATCTGTACAGCAATAATATTGATACTGACCTTTTAGTGGTTATCGGAGGGCTTATTGTTATATTGTTTCTCATGATGCTTATCATGTACTTTATTAATTCTCTCAGGCATAAGGAATTAACTGAAATACTTACAAAAATATCTTTTCCTGAAAAATCCGGGAGCAATTCGCTTAAACCGGAAGCGGTC
>JQCU01000225.1:0-667 GCA_000761495.1 Acinetobacter idrijaensis | reverse complement strand
TGACCTTCTACGTTAATTACACTACTATCAATATCAATCGTAATGGATGTCAATTTACTTTTAGTGAGCAGTTTTTTAAAGACTTTAAAATTAATGTCTCTAAACATTTGGGTTGTCTTGAAGTTGAAGTTTCCTAGAAACCGTGACACTGTTTCAGGTTCTTTTACGGAAATATCAAACTCGTTGACGAGGGGATCATTTTGAAGTAGCTTTAGACGTTCTAACTTATCAATGCCAATGAAGTGACCGCAGAGCATGGTCTTTATATGATTCATCTTGATTTTATTTGTTGAGTCATTATCAAATACGAGGTCATTTTCAATAAAATCAAAAATCCCATTGCTTTTTGCATTCTCAAGGAGCAGAAAAAGACCTGCATTTGATGTTAGATTCTTAGCTTTGAAATCAATTTTATTAATCATAATTAGAACCCCTTTTTACTACTTTTCTTACTATTATTTTACCATATATCGAGTCATAAAAGCTGATAATTTAACATATTTTTGAGCACTTTTCTTTCACCCAATGGGTGAAAGCTGAATTTCGAAGGAATGCATATTTATCAAGGCTTTGATTATGCTTTTTGAAGTACTGACGTAGAATCTAGGTAATGCTAATGTATGCATACATTAGCATTAATGATGGTGCGTTAAACGTACAATAATTT
>JQCU01000224.1:0-329 GCA_000761495.1 Acinetobacter idrijaensis | reverse complement strand
AGAAGCTGCCGTCCTTGATGTTCAGATTGGCCGGCGTCTCGACGGTGCGGGTCTGCAGGCCTTCGGCCTGCGCGCTGTCGGTGCCGATATGGCTGATCGGAATCATCTCGACGTCGAGCAGCGGTTGACCGGCGTCGTTCTTGATCCAGCGCTTCTTGTCCTTGAACAGCGAAAAGGCCTCGCTCTCGGGCAGCGCCTTGCTGTTGATCGCCCGGCCATGGCAGTCCTGGCAGTGCGTCTTGTAGAGCTCGCCACCCTTCCTCGCGAGATCCATGTTGATCTGCCCCAGGATGTTCTCCGGCCATTTCGGCGATGCCAAGCCGCCAAAG
>JQCU01000223.1:0-245 GCA_000761495.1 Acinetobacter idrijaensis | reverse complement strand
TGATGGTCCTTTCCCTCGGAATTGTTATCTTTTTGTTAACAGTAACCGAGGGAGGATGATATTACGCGAAAAAATTTTTATTAATTTTATACCTTCATAAAGGAGTTACTGTTATGCGATTAGCTTCCCGTTTTGATCGGTATAATTCCATTCGCCGTGAGCGTCCTTTAACGGATGATGAATTAATGCAGTTTGTGCCGTCTGTCTTTTCCGGTGATAAAAATGGGGCCCGGAGTGAACGTTAT
>JQCU01000222.1:0-76181 GCA_000761495.1 Acinetobacter idrijaensis | reverse complement strand
CAAAGGCGTCTTTGGCATTCAGCTTTTTAGCATCTTTGGCAGCGGCATTGCTATCCAGCTTGGCAATGATTTCTTCCAGTGTCATACGACCCTGACCGATATGCTGGTTGTCCTGGAACACCATCGGAACCGCCATGATTTTGCGTTCTTCTACTTCTTCCTGGAAGAAAGCCCCATCAATCATGGTCGCTGTAGTGCCCGGGTTATAGATGGCAATCAGGTTGAGTGCCTGAACCACATCCGGACAGTTATGGCAGCTTAACGATACAAATACATCGAAATTAGATTGAAGCCCCAGGCTCTTGATATTTGCCAGTACTTCATCCGAGACTTTTGGTGCATAACCTGAGGTTTGCAGCAATGCCAGAATCAGCGAAGTGAACTCATGGCCCATTGGCAAGCCTGCAAAGAACACCCGTGGCTCTTCACCAGCTTTTGCAATCCCGAAACTTGGCGCACGTTTGTTGGTGCCGTCAAAGCGTGCAGTGACTAAGTCAGACAGTGCAGCCACTTCGGACACCAGTTCCTGGATTTTGGCTGATTTGTCAGAGCCATCTAAAGTCGCCACCAGTTCAATCGGACCTTCCAAACGTTCTAATAGGGTTTTAAGTTGAGCTGAAGTATTTTGGTCTAACATTGCTAACGTCTCCAAAGGAGTAAATGTTTATTTGATAACAAGATATTAAATGAATTGAATAAATAGGTAAAACAGTTTGTTTTTATCTTGTTGATCGGATTTACAGATTTATTGAAAAATTCATCATTAATTTCAAAGTTCTATATGGGGGTGAAAGATTAATTTTCAAGTAGTTTAGAGCAAGAATAAGGATTTTCAGCTAAGATTAAAACAAGATATTTGAGACTTGAATGATGGAATTACAACGCGGTATTTATCAACATTATAAGGGACAGCTTTATCAGGTGTTTCATGTTGCCACGCACAGTGAAACTGAAGAAAAGCTGGTGGTTTATCAATGTCTCTACGGGGATTATTCAATTTGGGTACGTCCTTTAACGATGTTCACTGAAACCATTACCACTAACGATGATCGTGAAGTGGAGCGTTTTAAATTGATTCAGGCACTTTAAGCCAAACAGAATCAGGGAAGAGTGATGCAAAACTCAGATGAATTTGAAAGATTCATGCAGGGATTATATGAAAAGTTTCATAGGCATGATCTTAAGCAGGCAGATCGCCTGCACCGATATCGCAATATAGAACCAGAATCCGGTCGATTTTTATCTATGCTGATTCGTGCGCAACAATCGAAAAGTATTCTGGAAATTGGGACTTCTACTGGTTATTCCACTTTATGGCTGGCAGAAGCGGCTCGGCATACTCAAGCCATGATTACAACACTTGAAGTTGATGCAGAACGGGTTACTCAGGCAAAGCAATATGCGACAGAAATAGATTTTGCAGATTTAATCAATTTTAAAGTGATTGATGCACAAGTTTATCTGGAGGCAGAACAGGAATTATTTGATTTTATCCTGTTAGATGCTGAACGAGATGCTTATGTCAGTTACTGGCCACATTTGAGTCGATTACTTAAAGCAAAGGGCGGGTTACTGGTAGTTGATAATGTCATTTCACATGCAGCAGAAGTCGAAGAGTTTATTGCCTTAATTCAGCAAGACCCACGTTTTATCATGAGTATTGTACTCATAGGCGCAGGTTTGCTGATGGTGGGATTGCGTTAATTCGATTGGCTCTAATCCATGCAAATTTTATTAAAATGTAAATTATATTCGAGATACTTTTCCACGAATGCGGCTTTGTCTTGGCGTCTTAGCAGGTTGTCATAAATAAATTCAGGTACGGGATGATACAGCTCGGTATGACCATTACTGTATACAATTTTCAGGTGGCGGCTTGAGGGATTGTATTTCCAAGAAATCACGGTAAGCAGTTTTTGCATATGCGTTCCTCCACTGAATATTTCTTATCTTATCATTTGAACTTATGCCATATGGCTCTGCAGATGTATAGCTCAATTGTAAGAATCGGTAAGGACTATGAGAAAGCGAAGCAAAAGATATGCCTGAATTTTTATATGATGGATCAAGAAAAAATAGGACTGCAATATTTAAAGTCCTAACAAAATCATTTTAAAAAATAAAATCCCGTATTGCGCTGACATAAAATTTTAAACCATAAAAAACCACGCTAAAAAGCGTGGTTTTTTGAATCAGTTCAATCTAATTAAAATTAGATTTTACCAACTAGGTCGATTGAAGGAGCAAGAGTTGCATCGCCTTCTTTCCATTTAGCTGGGCAAACTTCGCCTGGGTGAGCGTGTACATACTGAGCTGCTTTAACTTTACGAAGAAGTTCTTGAGCGTCACGGCCGATACCACCAGCGTTGATTTCAACGATTTGGATTTTACCTTCTGGATCGATCACGAAAGTACCACGATCAGCAAGGCCGTCAGCTTCGATTAATACGTCAAAGTTTTTAGCAAGTGTCCAGTTTGCATCACCAACCATTACATACTGGATTTTTTTGATTTCTTCTGAAGAATCGTGCCAAGCTTTGTGAGTGAAATGCGTGTCAGTAGAAACTGAGTAGATTTCAACGCCTAGTTTTTGGAATTCAGCGTAGTTGTCAGCAAGGTCACCAAGTTCAGTCGGGCAAACGAAAGTGAAGTCAGCTGGGTAGAAGAATACAACAGACCATTTGCCTTTCAGGTCAGCTTCAGTAACTTCAATGAATTTGCCGTTTTGGAATGCAGTTGCTTTAAATGGTTTAACTTCAGTATTAATTAAGCTCATCATTGTCTCCATGATTGAGGTAGTCTTTGATTTTGAATAAGAGTATCGAAATTTTGGTTGATGCTAAAATGGTATTTTTACATTACAAACATCGGAAAAACCGAATTAAGTAAAAACGCGCCACTTCGGCAAAATCGCTTTGTTCATTGAGCAGCATCAAGATGATGGCCTGATGACAAAATTATCTCTTTTTCCTCGTGCTAGCAAACATGATGTTGAAACCAAAAAATTCAAGGGTGAATCAGGAAAAAAGCATGATTTCCGCAAAATAATTTAAATATCAATTCCAAACTTAGGCTTATGATTAAACCTAATCGGGGGGACTCATACGGGTTATGTAGATATTTTGAGAGGTTTATTGTGCTGAATTGAGGGAAATCAGGCAGCCAAAGCCAATTTGTCCGGCACTTAACAGAACTACGACTATCTGAAATCTAATGAACCAAGTAAAATAAACCTTTCCGGTTTTTTGATGTGGGTGTTTTCTCTGTGCAGAGTCATTTAAATGTAGATCAATGGATAATGGCGCGTGACCGTCACCGTTTAAATCGACTGAAAAAGGGGAAAGACGCAGATGCCAAGCAGTATCAGGAATTATTTGAAAAATCCAATCTGAAAGTACGGCAACGGCTTAAACGTCTTCCGAACATCAAGCTGAATCAGGATCTGCCGGTTACCCAATACACTGACAAGCTGATTGCTGCGATTCAAAAGCATCAGGTGATTATTGTGGCCGGTGAAACCGGTTCTGGTAAAACCACCCAGTTACCACAAATTGCCATGCTGGCCGGACGTGGTCTGACCGGAATGATCGGGCATACCCAACCGCGTCGACTGGCAGCTCGCAGCGTATCACAGCGTATTGCCGAAGAAGTTGGTGAAAAACTTGGGGAATCAATTTCCTTTAAAGTGCGTTTTACGGAACAGGGTTCACAAGATTCAATTGTGCGTTTGATGACAGACGGTATCTTGCTTGCCGAATTGACGCATGACCGCTATCTGACCAAATATGACACGATTATTATTGATGAAGCGCATGAACGTTCGCTGAATATCGACTTCATTATGGGCTATCTAAAGCAGCTGTTGCCGCGTCGTCCCGATCTGAAAGTCATCATTACTTCTGCAACCCTGGATGTAAACCGTTTTAGCAGTTACTTCAATGGTGCACCAATTTTTGAAGTGGAAGGCCGCAGCTTCCCAGTCGAGCTACGTTATCGTCCGATCTCGGAAATGAGCATTGGCGGTAGTGATGATGACGAGTTTGATGACTTTGAAGAAAATCTACCTCGCGCTGTGGTCAAAGCAGTCGAAGAATGCTTTCAGGATGCACAGGAAAAAGGCCATCCTGAACATGCCGACATCCTTATTTTTGCCAGTACTGAACAGGAAATTCGCGAGCTACAGGAAACCCTGATCAAACACGGGCCACGACATACTGAAGTATTAACTTTATATGCGCGTCTGGCGCTGGCTGAACAGCAAAAAATCTTTAATCCTTCTGGTGGCGGACGACGTATTATTATTGCCACCAACGTAGCAGAAACAGCGCTAACCGTTCCGAATATCCGGTATGTAATTGATAGCGGTTTTGCCCGTATTTCGCGTTATAACTATCGTTCACGGGTGCAGCGCCTGCCGATTGAAGCTGTTTCTCAGGCAGCAGCCAATCAGCGTAAAGGTCGTTGTGGCCGTATTGCGCCGGGTGTCTGTATACGCCTGTATTCTGAAGATGATTTCCTCAGCCGTCCAGAGTTTACCGAACCAGAAATAAAGCGAACCAACCTGGCATCTGTAATTTTGCAGATGCAAAGTCTGGGCTTGGGTTCACTCGAAGATTTTGATTTCATCGAACCACCAGATCATCGTTTGGTCAATGATGGCCGCAAGCTCCTCATTGAACTGGGGGCAATGGCTGAGAAAAATTCTCCTAAAACTGAAGATGATCAAGCAAATCCCTCTAAATCTCCCTTTGAGAAAGGGAGACTTCAAAGCAGTGGCTTAACCAAGATCGGTCAGCAAATGGCGAAAATGCCGATCGATCCACGTCTGGCCCGCATGATTCTTGGTGGTGCACATTTTGGCGTGCTGAATGAAGTGCTGGTGATTGTGGCCGCACTTGCAGTTCAGGACCCGCGTGAACGCCCTGCGGACAAGCAGATGCAGGCGGATCAGAAACATGCACTATTCCGTGAAGCCGATTCTGATTTCCTGTTCTATATCAAGCTTTGGGAAACGCTACACAATAATCGCGAAAGCATGAGTGAAAATAAGCGCCGTACTTTTGCGCGTAATCACTTCCTGAGCTGGCTGCGTTTACGTGAATGGAAGAAAACTCATGAGCAGCTGGTGGATTTGGCTAAGGGTTTAAAACTGTCATTTAATGAAAATAAAGCCAGTTATGAGAATCTGCACCGTGCCTTGTTGACCGGTCTCTTATCATTTATCGCCAACAAGACCGATGAGCGTAATGTTTTTATGGCGGTGCGTCAGCAAAAAGCACGGATTTTCCCAGCTTCTACCTTGCACAAGACCAATACGCCGTGGGTGATGGCCTTTGAAATGGTCGAGACTTCCCAGGTGTATTTGCGTACCTTAGCCAAGATTGAGCCGGAATGGATTCTGCTGGCCGCGCGTGACCTGCTCAAGCATCATTATTTTGAACCGCACTGGTCGAAAAAAGCTGGTGTGGTGAATGCCTATGATCAGATTTCATTATTTGGTCTGATTATTGAGCCGAAACGCCCAATCAATTATGAAAAAGTAGATCAGGCGGCCGCGCATGAAATTTTCTTGCGGGATGCTTTAACCACTGGGCATTTAGGCATTACTCCACCATTTTTAAAGCATAACTTGCTTAAACTGGAAGAAGTCGAGCGAGTAGAAGACAAATTACGCCGTCGTGATCTGGTGGTTGATGAAGAAACCATTTACCAGTTCTATGCCTCGAAAGTGCCGCCTGAAGTGGCCAGCCGTCGTACTTTTGAAGACTGGCGTGCCACGGTTGAGCCTCAGAATCCGCGTTATTTATTTGTCGATGATGATGCGCTATGGCTGAATGACCGGCCGACGACACAACAATTTCCGGACTATTTGCACAATGGTAGCCTGCGTCTGGCTGCAACCTATCGTTTTGACCCGAGTCATGATGAAGATGGCGCGACAGTTAAAATTCCCCTGCAAGCCTTGGCCCAGGTCGATGAAGGTATCTGGTCATGGGGGATTCCGGGTTGGCGTCTGGATCTGATTGAAGCATTGCTAAAAGCTTTGCCGAAGGATAAGCGCCGTAATCTGGTGCCGATTCCGGATACTGCACAAAAACTCATAGCAAAAGTAGATGCGCAGGATTTACAGAAACATATTTTTAGTTTCTTGGCATTCCAGTTGCGAGGCGATCAAATCACGGAGAAAGATTTCAGCTTTGACCGGGTCGATCAGTATCTGTTGCCTTTTATTAAAGTTACTGATGAAAAAGGCCGTGTCATTGAACAAGGGCGTGATCTTGCTGAGCTGAAAGCGCGCTGCCGGACTGAAACGCATAGTCCGGTCAAACAGCTTAAAGGTGAATTTAAAACCTTCCCAGAAAGCTTTGTATTTGAAGCCTCGCAAAAAGTCACCGGTGTCGTGGTCAAGCAATATCAGGCGCTGGTTCCAACCAAAGCTTTTGCTGCCCTAGAGCAGAAAGATGAATCGGGTGTAGTGATTCAGACTTTCAATGATCAGGCTGAAGCGGTCAAAAAACATCGTGAAGGGGTGATCCGACTGGTGCATATGCAACTCGGAGACTTGACTCGTCAGTTGAAAAAACAGATTTCCAAACCTCTGGCGCTGGCTTATTCGCCACTCGGTGATAAAGCGCAACTGGAACAAATGTTAGTTTATGCCACACTACATATGTCCATTAATGAGCTGCCTGTCAATGCGCAAGAGTTCCAAAAGCTAGTTGAAGATGTAAAAAAATCTTTCCTGACTTATGGCCAAGTTGCCCTGAAAGAGATCACGGATATTTATATCCAGTGGCAGGAAATCCGCCGGAAATTACTGGTTTTAGACCATTCTGTGTTTGAAAAAAATATCAATGATATTGAAGATCAACTTGATTTAATGAGCCTTTCTGACTTTGTGTATCGTAAACCTTCCGATGTATGGATCGAATTTCCACGTTATTTGAAAGCCTTGATCTTGCGTTTGGAGCGCTTGCCCAATAATCTACAAAGGGACAATTCCGCCATTGACCAAATTGATCAATGGATGGAAAAATTATTCAAGTTTAAAGATGACCCTCGCCTGAAAGAATTGTATTTCATGGTCGAGGAGTTAAGAATCTCATTGTTTTCACAACCGATGAAAACAAAAGCACCTGTGTCTCCAACTCGCTTGCAAAAAGTATGGGATCGTCTTGGAATCAGTTAAGATATAGGTAATTCAGATAAGGAATTTTACATGGGCATCCGCATTACGGGTACTGGCTTATTCCATCCGGAACATGTCATCACCAATGAAGAATTAGTTGAAAGTTTAAATGCTTATGTGGAACTGTTTAATCACGAAAATGCTGACAAAATCGCTGCAGGCGAAGTTGAAGCGCGTCGTGGTTCTAGCGCAGACTTTATTGAAAAAGCATCTGGCGTACAACGCCGTTATGTCGTAGAAAAATCAGGTATTCTTGATCCAAAACGCTTACGTCCTAATTTACGTGAACGTGCAGATGATGAAATTTCACTGCAAGCAGAATGGGGCGTAATCGCAGCCAAACAGGCGATGGAAAATGCCGGTGTGACTGCCGAAGACATTGATATCGTGATCTTGTCATGCTCGAATTTGCAACGTGCTTATCCTGCCGTAGCGATCGAGATTCAAACCGCTCTAGGTATCAAAGGCTATGCCTATGACATGAACGTGGCGTGTTCTGCAGCAACATTTGGTCTGAAACAGGCTTATGATGCGATCAAAGCAGGCGCGCGCCGTGTGTTATTGGTGAATGTAGAAATTACCTCTGCACATACCGATTTCCGTTCACGTGACTGTCACTTTATTTTTGGTGATGTGGCAACCGCTTCAATTATTGAAAATACTGACAGCAAAACCGGTTTTGAAATTCTAGATTCTGAGTTGTTTACCCAGTTCTCAAATAACATCCGCAATAACTTTGGTTTCTTGAATACTTCTGAAAATGCTGACATTGACGACAAACGTTTCCGTCAGGATGGTCGTAAGGTATTTAAAGAAGTCTGTCCACTGGTTGCGAAAATGATTACTGCGCAACTGGAAAAGAATCAGATTGAGCCGACAGGTGTTAAACGCTTCTGGTTACACCAGGCCAATGCCAGCATGAATGAACTAATCCTGAAACTGGTCGTCGGCAAAGAAAATGCCAAACCTGGTCTGGTACCGATCATTCTGAATGAGTTTGCCAACACTTCTTCTGCCGGGGTGATCATTGCCTTGCACCGTACTGCACATGAAGTTGAAGATGGTGAATACGGTGTATTGTGTTCATTTGGTGCCGGTTATTCGGTGGGTTCGATTCTGGTCCAAAAGCGCGTGGCATAGTCCGGAGTAGATAAGGAGCAGACAGCTTGCAGGTCAAACATGATGGGCAATGGATTAGACGCTTAAGTGGCTTATCCAAATTATATTTTACCCCTACCTTTTTAGGGGCTGAATATATTGATGCCAGTCGGCCTGCAATGTATGTCGGTAATCATTCCATGTACGGCATCTTTGATTCGCCGATGCTGATTGATTATCTCTATAACGAACATAAGGTGGCTGTGGTCAGTGTTGCGGATCATAGCCATTTTTATGTACCGCTATGGCGTGAAGCCGTGAAAAAGTTTGGGGCAGTCGATGACATCCAGCATTATATACGTGCTGTGATGCAGCAGGGCTACTCCATTCTGGTGTTTCCAGGAGGTGGGCGCGAAGTACTTAAACGTCAGGGTGAACAGTATCAACTGATCTGGAAGCAACGTTACGGATTTTTAAAGCTAGCTCAGGAATTCAACTATGATATTGTCCCTTTTGCCGCGCTCGGTGGGGATGAAGTCTATGAGATCGGCTTTGATGCCAATAAGATCATCCAGCATAAATATTTTCAAAAGCTCCTCAAAGTACCACAACTGAACAAATTACTACGTCAGGGCGATGTGATTCCATCTTTGCCTAAACGATTATTCCCAAAACGCCTGCCATTTTATTTTCAGTTTATGCCGCGACAATCGATTGCTCAGGTTCAGACTCAGGAAGAGCTGATTGCATTTCGACACATCTTGCAGCAACATATTTATACCGGCTTGGCCGAGCTTAAGGTGCTACGTCAGCAAGACTAAAAAAGAAAAATTCTTCCTGTAAAATCTAGGCTATGATCTATTGAGATGTTCTATTTTTAGGAAAAAGGATGCATGGACTTTTTTATAGTGCAAGTGATGCCATAATGTATTTTTAAGTGTTCACTGATTGGTGATCAGGGACTCAGCATGATCCAATATAAAAATAAGATGATTCTAAGATGACCGAGGTGTGCGTATGGAACAGGATAGCTTGGTAGCACCTTTAAGGTTGTTGGCACAACAATGTTTACGGATTTCTCCGGAGCTCAACCAGCTTTATCTTGATCAGATGGCAATAATTGGTCATCTGAATGCACAAAATTTAATAAAAATTCAGCAGGATCAGTGCCGGATTGAATTGCTGGATGGTCTGTTTTATATCCAGTTTCATGCTCCACGTGCACTAGACTCTGGAACTGCACCTGCTTTGCTAGACAGTCATTTTTATTTCCAGCAATGTAAGGCAGAAGCCCTGGAGGAATTCTTTTTACAGGATATCTATTTCCTGACTGGCGATTTAAAACCACAGCATTCGCTGTATTTACGCGACAAAGCCAAACAGTTACGTCAGCTTATCCTGGCTCAGGTTTATGCGTGGGTTAATGGCCTGGAACGGGTGTCCGAATTTTTGCAGCAAATGTCGATTGTTCAAGCTGAGATTATCGACCAGCAGCTGATCAAGGCCGGGTTGTATACAGCACCTGTCATGCAAAACTTTATTCAGGATGAACAAGAGATTCCACAGCAGACTCTTGAAAGCTTGCAACAGGCTTTTTCTTTGGAGTGTCTACAGCAGGATGAATTCCTGTCGATCCAGTCATTGATGGACAGTCTGGATGAGTTCTGTTTTAGCGCCGCACAGTTTTTGCCTCCGGCACTGTTCCAGATTATGTCGCTGTCTTTTGAAGAGCGCTTTAATCTGCATGAATTGAATGATCATACTGATGATATCTGTTTGCTATATCGGCATGCTGAGGAGCAAAGTAATTTGCTCGGTTTTGTCCGATTGATGAACCGGGACGTGTGGCATCGGGATGATTTATTATCCAAACGGAATTTCCTGGAAAATCATCCGTATTTATGGCAGAAAAAAGTAGCCCGATTGCCACTATTTGATTGTCATCGTGCCGTGAACTGGATCTTCAAGCAACCGGCCGAGGTACTGGACTGGATCAGTAATAATATCCAGCATAGCAGTGTACGCGTTGCAGTAACTGCCTTAAGTTTTGTAGACAGCCATCATATTCATCCCCAGATTATTTTGGCGACTTTGCAATATTTTCAATATGTCTCGGCGCGACTGTTTATTCATAGCATGCATGAATATGCAATCCAGCATGACTGGTTTCAGCATCAGTATAATCAGGCGGTGGTATTAAAAGGCACACGCCAATCGATTGAGGATCAACGGATTGCGATTAGTCCCTCAATTCTGTATCTGGATGAATGGATGGAGCTGCTGCGTAATGTGGTCAAAATGGATGATCAACTGACCAAAAAGGTTTATCTGAACTTGAGCCGGATGATGCAGGCGTATATGCAGTATTTATATAAAATTACGGTGCATTTGCCAGATGAGGTTCTGGTGTATATTCAGCCTCCAAGCCAGCAGAACCGTGATTTCTATAATGTTCTGCACCGCTATCGAATTCCTTTTACTGAGTTCAGGCAGCTATTTTATTTGCAAAGCGGGCATGTACGGGAGTCGCTCTTTGACAGTTATGTGCGCGACTATCTGGTAGAGTATTTTTCCAGCCATACAGAAATACCGAAAAATCTGAGCTGGACCAGTTTGTTTAATCAGGCGGTCGTCTGGCATGATCAGATTCAAAAGCAGGAAATGATCGCCAAGCTGAAAAAACAGTTTGCACTGGTGAACTGGACGCCAATCACTCAGGTTTCATTTTTACTGTATTTCAACTGGCGTTTTGAAGAGCTTAAAACTTTGGATCGGATTTTAGAGGAATCTAAAATTTTCAGGAACTGTCTGGCGGCAAGCTATGCTCAGCAAATTGTGGAAAGGCAGTATGTGGCCTTTCGCATGTCTCATCCCGCTGTTCGTCTACCCTTGATCTTGGGGTGTCAATTGGTGAATGGACAGGTGATCTTTGATCAGCTGGAATATCCGAATAACCAGAAAGCAGAAGCTGAATACAGCAATATTGCCATGAATTTTATTAACTGGCTCAACTTGCAGGCCTGACAGTTCAATACAGCTTGTTTTCCGCCATGACGCTTAACTTTTCCGCTAAAAATCGTTAGGCTATAGCCGTTCTTTCACGGTATTGCTCTTATGAAACAGGAAACTGCCCTTAAGTTACTTAAAGCAGGAGAAAATGTCTTTTTAACCGGTTCTGCCGGTGCAGGAAAAACCTATACGCTGAATCAATATATTAATTATTTAAAGGCGCGTAAAGTCGCCGTTGCCATTACTGCATCTACTGGTATTGCAGCCACACATATGAACGGTATGACTATTCATACCTGGGCAGGCATTGGCATTAAAGACTTTTTGTCTGAAGAAGACTTAAAGCGGATGAAAGAGCGCAAATACTTAAAAGAACATCTGGAAAATGCGCAAGTCCTGATTATTGACGAAATTTCAATGCTGCATGCCAAGCAGCTGAATCTGGTCAATCAGGTGCTGAAATATTTCAAGGAAAGTGATGAAGCTTTCGGTGGTATTCAGGTGATTGTAGCAGGGGACTTTTTCCAGTTACCGCCAGTCGGTAAAAATGATGAGCGTAACCGCGACAAATTTTGCTTTATGTCGGATGCTTGGGTCGAAGCCAAGTTTCGTGTCTGTTATTTGACCGAGCAGCATCGTCAGGGCAATGATTATCTGAATGACATCCTGAACGCGATTCGTGCGCAGGCAATTAATCATGAACATCGCACGGCTTTACAGGCCACGCGACATCAAGAAATTGGCGAGACCTATACGCGCCTGTATACGCATAATATGGATGTAGACAGTATTAACTTTAAGCATCTAAATGAAATTGACAATGATCCGCGTCAGTTTGATGCACAATGCGATGGCAATGAAAAGCTGATCGAAACCTTAAAATCGTCAGTGCGAGCGCCTGAAGCTTTAACCCTGAAAAAACATGCCAAAGTCATGTTTGTAAAAAACAACTTTGATATGGGTTATATCAATGGCAGTCTGGGCGAAGTCATCAGTTTTGAAGAAGATGATGAATATGGTGTGCTGCCCAAAGTCAAACTGACCGATGGCACGACACTGGTGGTTGAGCCTGAAACCTGGTCGGTAGACAATGAGGCCGGTAAAACCATTGCCAGTTTCCAGCAGATTCCATTGCGTCTGGCTTGGGCAATTACCATTCATAAATCACAAGGCATGACCCTGGAAGCTGCTGAAATTGATCTGAGTCATACCTTTGAAAAAGGACAGGGCTATGTCGCCTTATCCCGTTTGAAGAGCTTAAATGGCTTACGCTTAAAAGGTTTTAATGAGCAGGCTTTGGAACTTGATAGTCTGGCGATTAAAGCCGATCGCCGTTTTCAGGAACTTTCTGATGAGGCTGAAGCGAATTTTGAAAATGTCGATTTGACTGCGCAGCACAAAGCCTTTATCCGGCATTGTGGCGGGACTTTGAATGAAGTTGAAATCCAGCGCAATGAGAAGAAAATTTCCAAGAATGCTGGAAAACAAAGCTATGCCACTGCAACGCTAGACGAAACGCGTGAACTGTTTGAAGAAGGTTATGAAATTGCCGATATCGCGACTGAACGTGGTTTGACTCCGGCAACCATCATCAATCATTTGGGGCGTTTGCATAAAGAGCAGGGGCTGGATATCTCGCTGGCACATCCGGGTGAGGAAGTGGTGGAGCAGGTTCGTAAGATTTATAAACGCCTGACCAAGCGTCAAAACTCGGAACATTTTAATGATGATGGTTCAATTAAGCTGCGTCCGATTGTGGAACTCACTACACCTAAAATGGCTTATGACCAGGTGCGTTTGGCACTACTATTTGTAGAATAATCATCACAATGATGTTTAAGAGTTCTTAAGATGAACAGTTTATTCGTATACGGCACGCTTCGTCCCCAGCAACCCAATACCCATGTCATGGAACGGATTGGAGGAAGCTGGAAAGCCGGTTTTATTCGTGGGCATTTGCAGCAGCGTGGTTGGGGTGCTGAACTGGGTAGCCCGGGTATTCAGCTCAGTGATTCGGGAGAGACTGTTCCGGGTTATGTATTCATATCCGAGAATCTTCCCCAATATTGGGATGATCTGGATGCATTTGAAGGCGATGAATATCAACGTATTCCGGTTAAAGTATATTTGGAAAATGGCGAGATGATAGAAAGTTTGGTCTATGCTTTGAAAGATTAGACTGATATGTGTCATTTATTGAATTTCTGATTTTTATCAGGTCACCGCTTTTAAAAATCATTTACTTTCCTTTGCTTGAATTTTGAAAGATCGAATTAATAAATATTCCGTTGATTTGATAGTATCTTCTGAGCAAGCCTGACGTACTGCGTTAGAGATTAGCGCAAGATAATCATCGGGCGATCTGCATATTTCCCGTTATATGATTATTTTTGAGAAATCTTTGCATACTGGTGAAGGGCGCTGATGATTTGAACATTATTGTGTACTAATCAATAAGGATAAAATCCCAGCCGCAATTAAAGGACCGACTGGAACACCGCGTAATACTGCTACACCTGCTACTGTGCCTAGTAACAGTCCGGCCACTACATCTGGCTGATTGGACATCAGCTTCACTCCACGTCCTCCCAGCCAAGCGACAAAGACCCCAATCGCGATTGCCAGCAAAGACTTCCAGCTCAGGAAAGATTTGAGAATACTTTCCCCTGAAATTTTGTCACTGGCAATTGGTGTCAGAACACCAATGGTCAGAATAATAATGCCGATATTTAAACCGTGCGCCTGTACATAAGGCAATAAACTGCTGAGAGGTGTGATTTTTAAAACAATTAATACCGCTGCAGCAATGGTGACGGCACTATTGTGACTGAAAATACCGCAAGCCAGTAAAACTAAAAGAACAATCAGATTTAGATCAAGTTGCGACATAAGCGGGAGAGAAAGAATGAAAAATAAAGCTATTGTAGAGCTTTTCAACGCATGATACCTAGAAAACAGCGGAAGAAACCAAATTCATGACTGATTCAGGATAGAATGCACAAGTCTTCACTCGATACAGGTATAAACAGATGCTATTGGAAAAAATGTTGCAGTCACAAGGTTTCGGCTCCCGCAAGCATTGTCAGCAACTGATTAAAAATGGTGCTGTTTCAATTCAAGATGAAGTGATTGACCATCCCAAACATAAACTGGATTTGAATAACTTAAATTTCGAGGTTTATGGGAAAAGTTATACCTATCGGGGAAAAGTGTATATCGCCTTAAATAAACCACAAGGCTACGAGTGTTCGCATCAGGCGACGCATCATTTTAGTGTGTTTGACCTATTTGATGACATTTTGCTGAATCGGGGGATTCAGTGTGTAGGCCGTCTGGATCAGGATACCACCGGACTATTATTGCTGACCGATGATGGACAGTTTCTGCAAGCGCTCACCCATCCGAAAAAGCATGTCGCCAAAGTTTATCAGATGCAAACTGCGGATCCAGTCACGGATGAACAGATTCAGCAACTAGAACAGGGTGTTGAATTAAGAAATGAAAAAGGCATTTTTTCAGCTACTGAAGTGACACGATTGGCTGAGAACCGTCTGCAAATGACCATTCATCAGGGCGTCTATCATCAGGTAAAACGCATGCTGGCTGCCGTAGGCAATAAAGTTGAACAGCTGCACCGAGCACAAATTGGTGCTTTGGCCCTGCCTGAACTGGCTGAAGGGGAATGGCTGTATTTAAATGCTGAACAGGTGGCGCAGGCCAAATTCCGCTCAGAATAATAAATTTCTTATTCGCTTGAAATATGATTAAAAAATAGAGCTTATTTCAGGAAACAGTGATAAGTCTGAAATTCATCATCCTTGATAAATCCCATGGATTCGTACAATTTATGCGATTGATAATTGTTTTTTTGGGTTTCCAGGGTGATTCTTAAGGCCTGTTCATGTTTGGCAAATAAAATCGCGGTATCAATCAGTTGTTTGGCTGCGCCCTGACGCCGAAAAACCGGGGTGATATAGACATCATCCAGAATATAATAGGTCGAGCAGGCCACCGAAGAAAAACCCAGATACAGGATAATAAAGCCGGTAAAAGTATCATCTTTGGTATTAATGAAAATGACGGTCTGTCCATCTTCAAAACGCTGTTTTAAAAATTGGTAAGAGAGTTCAGGATTGGAAGACGTACCATAAAACTGTCGATATTCATCAAATAATACCGCCAGCTGATTCAGGTCTGCTGACTGGGCGCGTCGTACGAGCATTGCATACTCCATGCTAATTTTTTATTGATTATCAGCATCAAGCATAGCGAAGTTTATGAGTGGCAGGCTTTAGAAATTGTTCGGAAATGCAACAATGTTAAATTTTGTCGCTTTCACCCAAAATGGCATTCAGCTCTTCAAATAAATCAAGATGATCATCATCCAATGCAATCTCCTGATCATCCAGCAGATTCAGGGCCGAACTGGAAAGCGCATTTTGCTCGGTTTTCGCTTCATTTTGTTTCAGCTTGCGCAGCCGGATCAGTTGTTCCAGATTGATATTCTGGTTTTCAATCGAGAAGGGGATGGATTTGGTAATCACCACCTGCTTGAAAAAAAGACGCACGGCCTGAGCTGGCGTAATCCCCAATTGCTTAAATACCGCAAAGGCTTGTTTCTTCTCTTGCGAGTCCAAGCGAATTTGATAAACTTCAGTTTTTCTCATAATATTTTTAAAGCTTTAAATTACTTAACTTTTCGCCTTTATTCTAATCAATTACGTTTGAAATTCAATCTTAAAGCGACCGATTTTAGAAAATAATCTGTAATGACAAGAGATTTACAGTGTCAATTCAAGTTGCGAGCTGAAATTCATGCTTTTCTGCGTGATCGGATCAACAAATTGAATATGTTTGGCCAATAAACTTAAAGGTGCAGAAAAATCATCTTCCGCCTTGTGCGCTACCTGTGGATAAAAGGGATCATGACGGATCGGAATACCCAGATGATTCAAATGCACCCGTAATTGGTGCTGTTTGCCAGTATGCGGTTTCAACTCATATTTAGCCCATTCTGTATTATGTTCCAGCAGGTCAATCACCGTCTCGCTATTCGGCGTTCCGTCTAGCACGTGCATGGTATAAAAGGGCTGTCCCTTTTCCATTCTTAATCGCGTGATCAATGGAAATTTTAAATCAGGGTGATAGGCCGCAATCGCATGATAGGTTTTCTGAACCTGACGTGTGGCAAACATCTGCTGATAGATTCCACGCGATTCCACGCATTTGGAAATCAGAACCACACCTGCCGTTTCACGATCCAGCCGGTGAATGGGCGTTAAATGCTCATTGCCGGTTTGTTTTTTAAGCCGAACCAATAGCGTTTCCTGCACATATTGTCCGGTCGGACTCATAGTCAAAAAATGCGGTTTATCGACCACCATGAAATGCTCATTTTCAAATAAAATCTGATGTTGAAAAGGAACATGCACTTCATGTGCCAAAAAGCGATAATAGTAACAATGGCTATTAGCCTGAAATGGACTTTCTGTGGTTAATTGATTGCCCTGAGCATCATAGACCAGACCTTCGTTGAAACGGGACTGCCATTCATCTGCTGTGATATGCGCGAATTGTGTGCATAAATAAGCAAAAACTGTCAGGGACGCATCCGGACTGGCTGGCAAAAATACTTTACTGGCACTGACCCCATTGAGCATGGGCGGGTTAAATTCAACAGTTGGTTGCATGGCAGGCAGATTAACCTCTTAAGGAACAGATGCTGTGAAAAAATACAGTTTCTCACACGGGTGAATAGGCTTTTAAAGCGTGGCGATGCTATCATATTTATTCTTTTGCATCATGTCGTGAGTAATATGCCTTATTCATTTAATGTCACTTTAAATCATGAAGACGATACCCAAAAACTAGCCAAGGTTCTGGCGGAGAATTTCCCTGCGGGGGTCGTGTATCTGATTGGTGACCTAGGGGCAGGAAAAACGACGTTAACACGTTATTATTTGCAACAGCTGGGTCATAAAGGTTCAGTGAAAAGTCCAACTTATACACTGGTCGAACCCTATCAAATTAATGGTCAGGATATTTTTCATTTTGACTTGTATCGTCTGAATGATCCGTATGAAATGGAACTGATGGGAATCCGGGATTATCTGGAAACACCGAATGCGCTATTTTTATTTGAATGGCCGTCCAAAGGCGGCGATGAAATTCCGCAAGCTGACCTGATTATTGAAATTTTAAAATCTGAAGATGAGCTGACTCGTACTGCAAGCCTGATTTCATCGAATCTTGCCTTACGAGAAGCTCTGGAGCGTCAATTTTCACATGTCGAATGATTTAAGTCTGCGCCGTATTCGTGCCCTTGATCCTGCACTTGCCAACCAGATTGCCGCAGGTGAGGTGATTGAACGTCCGGCTTCTGTGGTCAAGGAGTTACTGGAAAACTCGATTGATGCGGGGGCGACCGAGCTGATCATTCGGGTCGAACAGGGCGGCAGTACTTTAATTGAAATCATCGACAATGGACGCGGAATTCATCATGAGGATTTACCGCTGGCCGTGATGCGTCATGCCACCAGCAAAATCCAGAGTGCTGATGAACTGTATGCGATTAGCAGTCTGGGCTTTCGTGGCGAAGCACTGGCGTCGATAGCAGCAGTTTCACGCCTGACCATGATCAGCAGTCAAAGTGACGAGGGTATCGGTTATCAGGTCGAAGTCAATGGCACGGCTTTTGATCATCAGGAAATTCAGGCTGTTGCGGCCTCAAAAGGGACGCATATCCGGGTTCAGGATTTGTTTTTTAATGTGCCTGCACGGCGTAAATTCCTGAAAAAACCGGGCACTGAATTTGGTCATATCGAAGAAATTGTGCGCCGTATGGCACTGACGCATTTTGATATCCGTTTTGTGCTAGAACATAATGAAAGCATCAAACTGAATTTACCCGTGGCGGATAGCGGCGCTTTGCGTTTTCAGCGGGTACAGCAATTGCTTGGCCGCCAGTTTACTGAAAATGCCTACTGGATGGATGCAGACAGTATCAACATGCGTTTGTCTGGCTGGCTTGGCCATCCTTCAGATGCACGTGCACAGGCTGATTTGCAGTATGTCTATGTAAATGGCCGGATTGTCAAAGACAAAACCATTTCCCATGCCTTACGGATGGCCTATGACGGCATCCTGCATGGGCATCAGCATGCGGCTTATTTACTGTTTTTAGAAGTTGATCCAGAAAATGTGGATGTAAACGTCCATCCGACCAAGCATGAAATTCGCTTCCTGAATCAACGTGAAGTACATGAGTTCGTACGGCATTATGCCAAAGAAACGTTGGCACAATTCCAGACCGCAACTGCAGATTTAGCCGAGGCAATGAAACAGGATGAGCAGCCTGGCTTGACGGCCCCGCAACCGCGTTATCAGGAACAGTTCAGCCTGCATCAGACTGCGCATTCTCAGCCACAGGTGGTGAGAACGACATCTGCCTTAAGTGAAAATGAAACTTCAGATGTGCTGACCGATTTTGCATCTTCAGGTCCACAAACAGTGCATTATTCCCAAGATTACCGTAAATCTTATTCTGGTTCACAGCAGCTGAATAATGCCTTGCAAAGTTATTTAGCACCGCTCAGAGAAAGTTCGGAAACCGAAGTATTTAGTCCTGAGCAGTCTTTTCAGACACATGTAAAGGCCAAAGTGGATGAGCATCCATTGGGCATTGCCATTGCCCAGTTACATGGTATCTACATTCTGGCACAAAATACCGAAGGTCTGATTATTGTCGATATGCATGCGGCGCATGAACGTATTGTTTTGCAGCAAATGAAATCAGCCTGGGATAAACCTGAATTCTGGACGTCACAGCAACTACTGATTCCAAAGGTCGTAAACATTAGCCGGATGCAGGCGATGCGGGTAGAAGAGCTGAAAGAGCAACTCGCACGTTTGGGTCTGGAAATTGATCAGTATGGTGATGAGCAAGTCATTGTACGTGGTGTGCCGGCTATTCTACACAAGGCGGATTTTGATGCCCTAATTCCTGAATTATTGAATGATTTAGATCCGGGGGGTCAAGCACAAAGCCTATTGCAGAAGCGTGACCAAATTTTAGCGGGAATGGCCTGTCATGGTGCAGTGCGAGCGCATCGTATCCTAAGTTTGTCTGAAATGAATGCTTTATTACGGCAGATGGAACAAACCGAATTTGCCAGTCAATGTAATCATGGTCGTCCGACTTGGCGCGCCTTTCCATTGGCTCAACTAGATAAACTTTTTGCTCGAGGAGAGTAGTTTTACATGTCCAATCAATTGCCGGTCATCAATTTAATGGGGCCAACTGCAAGTGGTAAAACCGCTTTGGCATGTGAACTGTATGAGCAAGGGGGATTTGAGCTGATTTCGGTCGATTCTGCACTGGTTTATCGGGAAATGGACATTGGTACAGCCAAACCTTCTAAAGAGGAACTGGCGCGCTATCCGCATCATCTGATTGATATTATTAGTCCACTTGAAGTGTATTCTGCAGCCAACTTTGTCGAAGATGCTTGCCGCCTGATTGATGATATTCATGTGCGTGGTAAAACCCCGATTCTGGTTGGCGGAACCATGCTGTATTTTAAGGCCTTGCTTGAAGGTTTGTCAGATAACCTACCAAGTGCAGACTATGCTATTCGAGCTGAGATTGAAGCCAAGGGTGAGCAGGAGGGCTGGGAAGCGGTTTATGCAGAATTATGTGCAGTCGATCCGATTGCCGGTGAAAAATTCAAGGTTAGCGACAAGCAGCGCATTATTCGAGCCTTGGAAGTTTTTAAATTGACTGGTGAGCCGATTACAAAACTACAGGCAGAACAACCTAAAAACTTACCATATCGTTACAGTTTCCATAATTATGCACTGATGCCAGATCGGTTAGAATTACATGGGCGTATTGAACAACGTCTGGAAATTATGTGGAAAAGCGGTTTTTTAAATGAAGTTGTGAATTTAATTGAAAAATACGATTTTAATGAAAATTTACCTTCCATGCGTTCAGTGGGTTATCGTCAGGCTATGGAATTCTTAAAAAATGCTGATAAAACCAAGGAAAAGCAACGGGAAATGGAGGATAAAGCTTTATTTGCGACACGACAACTTGCAAAACGTCAATATACGTGGTTAAGGTCTTTGCAAGAAAAGCATAAATTTACAACATATTTTACGCTACAGCAGGCTCAAGAAGACTTGCGAAACTGTCACGGATAAAGCAAAATTTAGGGACTATCTTTTTTATAATTTTTAATTGAAAAATAGAGATAGTTTTTGCGCTGATTTTTAATTTTTTTGGAGTTATAACATGTCTAAAGGTCAAACTTTACAAGATCCATTCTTGAATTCTCTCCGTAAGGAACGTATCCCAGTATCTATCTTCCTGGTAAACGGTATTAAATTACAAGGTCATATCGAATCTTTTGACCAATACGTGGTTTTATTAAAAAATACAGTAAGCCAAATGGTTTATAAGCATGCAATTTCAACTGTAGTACCTGCACGTAATCCACGTCCTGCTGGCGCGCCTGCTGGTCCACAAGGTGCGGGCTTCGGTGGTCAAGGTGCTGCAGGTGGCTTTGGTGGCGGTCAAGGTGCTGGCGGCTTCGGTGGTCAAGGTGGTTTTGGCGGTCAAGGCGGCGGCTTCGGTGGTCAAGGTGGCTTCGGCGGTCAAGGCGGTGGCTTTGGTGGTCAAGGCGGCTTTGGTGGTCAAGGTGCCGGCTTCGGTGGTCAAGGTGGCTTCGGTGGTCAAGGTGCTGGCTTTGGTGGTCAAGGCACTGGTTTTGACAACGACACTAAATTTGAAGACTCTTCAGACGATGAAAACAATCGTTAATCGAGTTTGAAAATTAAAAAACCTCTCTATATGAGAGGTTTTTTTATATCTGTACGTTTTAAGTTTTTTAAATAAAAAGCCAACGAGATGTCGTTGGCTTTTTAGGATTATGGTAAGGCTTAACGGTTACGTTTAGGATCCAGTTGAGGATCTTTGATTTCTACATAAGCATTATTGCGCGTTTCACGTAACCAGCTATCTAATTCGGCATCAAATTGACGTTCACCAAGCAATTGGCGAGCCATACGTTCCTGATATTCCTGTGTCATATCTTGTTGGCGTGTTTCACTCACTTGCAGAATATGCCAGCCAAACTGGGATTGAAATGGTTTACTGAACTGACCTACTGGGGTGCTTTTCATCTGCTGTTCAAATTCAGGTACCATTACCCCTGGGCTAACCCAGCCAAGACTTCCGCCATCACGAGCCGAGCCAGTATCATTGGAGAACGTTGAAGCTAAAACAGTAAAATCTTCACCTTGTTTGAGGCGGTTATACAGACTATCAATCATTTGTTTGGCATTTTCAGGACTGACCACTTCAGACGGTTGAATCAGAATGTGTCGTGTTAAATATTGAGGAACAAGAGCTTTCTGTTCGCCACCTTTACGTTCCAAGAGCTTCAGAACATGTACACCATCAGCGACAGGAATCAGTTCAGAAGTTTGACCTGGTTGCAGGGTGGTCACGCGTGCAGCCAGTTCTGCTGGAATTTCTGACAGGTTTCTCACACCCATATCAGCAGCTTCGACTTTAACGCCGCCAGTGCTGTACTTTTTGCTGATCGCCTGAATGTCATTGCTGCTATTTAATTCTTGCTTTACCTTTGTTGCAATTTGTTCAGCATTTTCACCGCTTACCCGTAAATGCAGTACATGGACCTGACTGCCAAGCAAAGCTTGACCTTGCGGGGTATTTAGGAAGTTTTTAACATCTTGATCTGTAATTTGAATACGTGAAGTCACGATTTGTTGACGTAAACGATTCAGTGCTAAATCTTCAGCGATACGGTTACGTAAAGAAGCATAGGTATTGGGCGCCATGGCATCCAGTTTCTGCTGGAATGCTTCCAGACTCGGTGAACCAGAATCACGGGCAACTTTCAGGACGGCTTCATTTAAAGCTTTTTCATCTGGACGAATATTATAACGTTTAACTTGTTCAAGCTGTGCCTGACGAATAATCAGTTGCTCTAAAGCTTGTTGCTCAAGATATTGTTGTGGTGGAACTGCCTTTTTCTGTTTTTGCAGCTGATGTGAGATTTCGGCTACACCTTGAGCCAGGTCACTACGTAGAATGATACTATTGTCGACTACAGCTACAACTTCATCTTTAGGTTGGGCAACAGCAAAAGTCGTCATCGCTGAAGAAAGGCATAGCGCAAGTGCGGTTGCTTTAAAAATTTGTTTTAACTGTTTTGTCTTCATTAACGTTCTGTCCAAGTTTGATTGATATTGTTAAAACCTAGAATACGATTTTCTAGTAATGAGGTGAGTTTGCTGCTTAACCCACCTAAGCCTTTCAGGCTGACTTCGGCCATAATAGCGCGTTTGGCTTTGACGCTTGAATCATTAACGTCGTCTAAGTCATTGTAATATGAGCGACCGTAAACAGAAACTCCCCAACAGCATGACTCATAGTTCACGCCAAGTAAATATTCCCGTGCGACACTATTGTCGAGGTCAAACTGGGCATGTCCAACCAGACGCCAGTTGTTGGCAATCGGCTGGATAAATGAACCCACCACATGATCATAGCTCTTTTGACGGTTCGGAATATCTTTGCGATAGAAATAGCCTAGGTTATAAAGATTGCCTTGCTCACCGGTATAATAAACCTGCAAATCTCGTTGGGCATTCGATCCATTCGACATCCAGCTTGAGTTCAGATTAACGTGAACATTATTTGACAGCTGGCTGGTCAGTTGAATTACAGGGCCAGTATGACTTTCACGGTCGAATTCATCTGCATCATTTTCCAACGTTACACGGCGATCTTCAAAGAAAAAGCTCTGTCCAACGCTGGCACGCAGGCGCTCCAGACCTTCTTCATTAAATAGGCTATAGCTCAGACCTAAGGAGGCAAAGTTATTGTCTTCCAGGCGGTCATTACCATAAAAGCGACGCGCACTGAAAAGTTGATCATAATTAATCGAAGCGACGACTGAATCAAAGTTTGGCTGATTCTGCTGGTTCTCATAAGGTGAATACGCATAGAACAGACGAGGCGTTAAGGTCTGTAGATACGTACCTTCTTTTTCAAAAATTAAGCCGGTGTCCAGCGTGAATTGTGGCACCACAATTGAATTATTTTCACTAGACGCGCTACGGCTTTGGGTTTTTTCATCATAGAAAGTATTGATGTTGCGTACAGTCGCCTGAGGAATGAAGAATGACCACGGGGTAAAATGATTATAACGCACGGAAAAGTCGTTATAGATCCGTGTGCCACTTGGCTGATATACCTTCTCACCCGTTGGATCAGTATCGGCGAAATTTCTCAGGTCTTTCTGGAAATAAGCCGTATCGTTATTAAATTCAAGCTGTAATCCCAATGGATTACCAGTTTTGTAATTGACTAAAAGCTGCGGCAAGCGTGCATAAGGACGGTCTTCATCCAGTACAGTTGGGTCTAAGGTCTGGAAATCTTCGACTTTGAATTGTGCCTTTAAGCCAGGAATACCATTTTTGTAATTGACTTCCCAGGCACGGCGTAAGTTCAGGTCAGTTTTAGAGTTCGGGTTGTTATCCAGATCGGCAAAGTAATCTTTGTCTGAAGCGTAGTTATATTCAAGGTTGGTGGAGAGCTGATTATTGATCTGCCAGTTATGTAAGAAATGCAGGCTTTTACGGTCTTCATCGCTATAGCTTTCATCGGAAGGTAAATAACCTCCCCAAATACGGCCTTCACCATAATTTTCAGTCAGATAGCGAAACTCACCGTCTAACATCACACCACGATCGCCAATATAACGCGGCGTAATCGTCGCATCATATTGCGGCGCTAAATTCAGGTAAACTGGAACACCTAGTTCCAGACCACCATCATTGGTAAAGCCAAATGTCGGCGTCAGAATACCGGTAGTGCGGCGGTCATCAATCGGGAAGTTGAAATAGGGAACTGCCAAGACCGGAACATCTTTAACATATAGCTTGGTATTGCGAGTTTCACCACGTCCAGTTTCCTGGTTCAGCTTGATCTTTTCTGCCTGGATTTTCCAGGTTGGTTTTTGCTCAGGTGGACAGGTGGTATAGGTCGCATTTTCCAGTTCTACCGTCTCGGTCGAGGTTCTGGCGATCTTTTCTGCCCGACCATGCGCATGTTGCTGCTCGGCAATATAGAAGCTGTTATTTAGGTCGCCTTCTTGGGTCTTTAAATTATAATTAATATCATCACTTTGTGAGAGCAGGCCACCCTGAGCCAGTTGTACCCGACCTTCTGCTTTGGCATAGGTCTGGGTTTGATCAATCGTTACGCGTTCAGCACGAATCTGGCGACCTTGCTGGTCAATGATGACATTGCCTTCTAAATAAGAGTCACCTGCTGGATTGTAGTGTCCATAATCTGCAGTAATGGTGGATGTAGCCTGATCTGGCGCAACGGTTGCTGCATCTGGAGCAATCGGGGTCACCCAGGTGCCTTCACAATAAGCTGAACTTAAGTATTTTTCCTGCCGCTGCTGTGCCTCAGCTGAGGATTTGTCGACATAGTATTGCGAAAAGAATGCTTCACCTGGATAGGTCTCATTTATGCGCTGTTTGAGTTGTTCTGCATTTACATCGGACGAGACATTTGATGCAGCATAGCCGGAGGCTGAGCTGCCACATAAAAGGGTTAAGATCGCAGTCGCTAGAGGATTTATTTTAAAGTGATGCTTCATTTGTCTCATTAACCAATCATGCTTTTATCGCAATTAATTATTGTCGCATCATAGAGAAAAAGTTGATAAGTAGCTACACTTAGCACTTTAAAAACTCAGCCTGTATTAGAATTAATTGCAAATGAATACACAACGCGAACAATTGATACAATCTTGGATTGCCTCTGTACTCGGTTCAGATCAATTTGAAACTCATTTTTTAGCAGGTGATGCCAGCTTCCGTCGTTATGCACGAATCAAACTGAATAATAAAACATTTATGCTGATGGATGCACCACCAGAAAAAGAAGATTGTGTGCCTTTTGTGACGATAGATGAGTTTTTTGATGCACATGGCGTGCGTGTTCCGCATATCGTGGCAAAAGACCTGGAAAATGGCTTTTTACTGCTCGAAGACTTTGGTGATGTGCTGCTGTCGAATCTGCTGAATGACGAGACTGTAGATGCCTATTATGAGCAAAGCTTTAAGCAGCTCATTCAACTACAATCGATTGCTGGAGAAGGGCATTTCCCGGCATATTCTTATGAAAAACTGATTTCAGAAATGGAATTGCTGACTGACTGGATGCTGCCAGCGTTAAAGGTTCAACCGACTGAATCAGAAAGCGCCTTGATCAAACGTACTTTTGCGATTCTGGCCAATGCCGCTTTGGCACAGCCACAGGTGATCGTGCATCGTGATTTTCATAGCCGGAATTTGATGAAAATCGACAATGAAACCGAACTCGGTGTGATTGATTTTCAGGATGCCGTGATTGGTGCGGATACTTATGACTTGATCTCGATTACCCGTGATGCTTATGTGCAGTGGAATGCCGACCGTGTGTATAGCTGGTTCAAAAACTTTTATGACTTGTTGCCAGCATCTGCTCAAGAAGGCCGTGACTTTGAACAGTTTAAAAAAGATGCCGACATGATGGCGATTCAGCGTCATATCAAGATCCTCGGTATTTTTGTGCGCCTATTTGAGCGTGATGGCAAGGCAGGTTATCTCAAGGACTTGCCACGTGTAATGTGGTATCTGCTTGAAGAATCTAAGGCTTATGTAGAACTAGAGCCATTCATGCAGTTTATGCGTGACAGAGTGATGCCTGCATTCGAAGCTAAATATGGGTCATATGAGGTGGCTGCCTGAATGAAAGCGATGATTTTGGCCGCAGGACTCGGTAATCGTATGCGGCCGCTAACGCTGCATACGCCAAAGCCTTTGCTGGAAGTTGGGGGCAAGCCCTTAATTGTCTGGCATATAGAGAAACTGGCTGCGATCGGTGTTACTGAAATTGTCATCAATACGGCTTGGCTCGGTGAAAAACTCGCAGAAGCTTTGGGCGATGGTTCACGATTTGGCATTAACATCCTTTGGTCACATGAGGGTGAAGGTCTGGAAACCGCTGGTGGAATCATTAATGCCTTGCCGCTACTCGGTGATGAACCTTTTATTCTGTTAAATGGTGATGTCTGGACCACGATGGATTTTGCCCCTTTACTGGATATTGATCTAAAGGATAATTTGGCGCATCTCGTACTTGTGCAGAACCCTGAACAACATCCTGAAGGTGATTTTACGCTTGCAGCCGGGAAAGCTTATACCTTTGATCAGCAAGTCGAAGGTGAAAACCTGACGTTTAGTGGTGTATCCGTGCTTGATCCAAAGATGTTCCAAGGCTTAGAGACTGGCAAGCGTCCTTTAGCGCCATTGCTAAAAGCGGCAATGCAGAATCAGCAGGTTGCCGCTTCTAAATTGGTAGGCATTTGGGTTGATGTGGGAACCCCGGAGCGTTTAACGGCACTGGATACAGCGATCCATGAAGGGAAGTTTGCTTAAGTGAATATTCGCTAAGCACTGCCTACTGTGCCAATATAGAGAAAACGGTATACTTCCACCTAACTTTTTCGAGCGTAGATTGTTTATGCACATGTTTTTTCAAGAACTAAAGCAGGGTAGCCAGGCTTTGGGTTTAGAGCTATCTGATGAAGCTTTAAATTTATTACTCAAGTATCAGGATGCTTTGGTGCTGTGGAACAAAGCATACAATTTGACTGCAATCCGTGATCCTAAGGAAATGCTGGTCAAGCATCTGCTCGATAGTTTGAGCATTCTGAAAGATCTTCCAGCGGGTCGATTACTGGATATCGGTACCGGTGGTGGTATGCCGGGCATGATCATTGCTTTATGTCAGCCTGAGCGTGAATGTGTATTACTGGATTCCAATGGTAAAAAAATTCGTTTCCTCAAGCAGTTTATTGCTGACTTGAAACTTAAAAATGTTATTGCCGTGCAAACGCGTGTAGAAAACGAAGACAGCATCAATGAGCTGGGTCAATTTGATGTGATTACCAGCCGTGCTTTTGCATCCTTAACAGATTTTGTTGATGCTTCTAAGCCGTATATGCATGAGCAAACAATTATTGCCTCAATGAAAGGCTTAATTCCTGAAGATGAAGTTGCTACTTTAAAAAATGAATTTAGTTGTGAGATTATTGAACTTAAAGTTCCGCGCTTAGACGAACAGCGTCATTTACTTCTATTAAAACGTATTTAAGATTTTTAAAGGGATTGGGGGCAACATGGCACAAATTATTGCGATTGCAAACCAAAAAGGTGGTGTTGGTAAAACCACAACCGCAGTAAATTTGGCGGCATCTTTAGCTGTGTTAAAAAAACGTGTTTTGCTGGTCGATATGGATTCGCAAGGCAATGCGACCATGGGGTCTGGCATTCAGAAGAATGACTTGCTCTATTCGGTCACGGATGTATTGCTGGGTGAAGTGCCGATTGAAACGGCGATCTCTAAGGCGGAAGTCGGCTACAAGGTTCTTGGGGCAAACCGTGATCTGGCTGGGGTTGAGTTGGCGATTGCAGAGCAGGAAGGGCGCGAGTTTATTTTGCGGGATGCATTGCAGGAAATTGAAGCTTCATTCGACTATATCATTGTCGACTGTGCACCAAGTTTAAGCCTGATTACTGTCAATGCTTTGGCTGCAGTGGATGGTGTGCTGATTCCAATGCAATGTGAATACTATGCACTGGAAGGTCTGGCTGATTTAACACAAACCATCGACCGGATTCAGCAAGCATTGAATCCCGACCTGCAAATTGTGGGTGTATTACGCACCATGTACGATGCACGCAATGCCTTGACCCGTGACGTATCTGAAGAATTAGAACAATATTTCGGTAAAAAACTGTATGAAACCGTGATTCCGCGGAACATTCGTCTGGCTGAAGCGCCAGCACACGGTTTGCCGGTGATTTATTTTGAAAAAAGCTCAAAGGGTGCAGTTGCTTACTTGAATTTGGCAGCTGAAGTATTAAAGAAAAGCAAAGTGAAAAAAGGAAGTAAAGCATGACCGTCAAGAAACGTGGACTCGCCAAAGGTCGTGGCTTGGATGCCTTGCTAGGCTCAATTCAAAAAGAAAAATTACAACTCGAAGCTCAAGGTCTTGACCATGGTCAGCTAAAACAGATCGATGTGAACTTGCTCAAGCGCGGTGAATACCAGCCACGCCGTTATATTAACGAGCAGGATTTGCAGGAACTGGCGGCATCTATTGAAAAGCATGGCATCATGCAGCCCATCGTGATCCGTCCGGTCGATGACGAGCGCTATCCCTATGAAATTATTGCGGGTGAACGTCGCTGGCGTGCTGCACAGCTGGCGGGTTTGACCGAAGTTCCCGCGATTGTTCGTGATCTGAATGATCAGGTCGCGATTGCCTTAGCACTGATTGAAAACATCCAGCGTCAGGATCTGAATCCGATTGACCAAGCCATGGCCTTGCAGCGTTTTCATGAAGAATTTGGTTTAAGCCATCAGGAAATCGCAGACACTGTGGGTAAAGCACGGACGACGGTGAGTAACCTGCTGCGTCTACTCAGTCTGGCTGAGGAAGTGAAAGATTTTATGCAGCAAGGTTTGCTGGACATGGGGCATGCGCGTGCGATCTTGACTTTAAAAGCCAAGGATCAGCTTAAAGTCGCTGAAATGGTCATTGAAAAAAGCCTGTCGGTACGTCAAACCGAGCAGTTAGTTCGTGATTTCAATACACCGAAGCAAGAAAAAGTAAAACCAACAGTTGCACCGGATATTCAGCAATTGACTCAGCGCCTGTCGGAGCGTTTCAGTGCGGATGTGAAAATTGATTATAACAAGCAGGGTAAAGGCAAACTGGTCATCAGCTATCATTCTTTAGAAGAGCTGGATGGCATTCTTTCTATTTTAGAAGATGAATAATTTATAAAATTTTTATTGGGGAATAAATTAGATGTGGGAATTGGTTAAAGCAGGTGGCTGGCTTATGCTGCCGCTGGTCTTGTGTTCTATCTTTATGCTGGCGATTTCGATCGAGCGCCTGATTCGCCTGAAAAAGAAAGCGGTACTTCCATCTATCCTGTTGATGGGGCCTTCGCAAAACGCTTCACAGGTCATGCAAAAAATTAACCAAAGTACCGACTTAAAACACAGCACTTTGGGCCGGGTATTCGCTGAAGGTGATGCCAGCAAACAGCAGGGTGAGCAATATGCCCGTGCACAAATGGAAGTCGCAGCTTCGCAGGAAATTGCTTATCTGGAAAAAAATATTAACTTTCTAGGCACCTTGAGCGCAGTTGCACCCTTGCTTGGTTTATTGGGGACGGTGCTTGGGATTATTGAATCTTTCCTGATGATCGATGTGGGTACAGGAAGTGATCCGGTGCTGATGATGCCGGGTATTTCCAAGGCTTTGATTACTACAGCCGCAGGTATGCTGATTGCAATTCCTGCTCTGTTTGCGCACCGTTATTTTCAGCGTCTGGTGCAGGAATATGTGGCTGAGCTGGAACAGCAAGCAACCTTATTTCATGCAGACCTTTTCTACCGTAATGCTGCAGATCTAGATCAAGACATGCAAAAAGCCAGCTAGGAGGCGGATGATGAAATTCAAACGCAACCAGGTGGAAGATGTACATATTAATCTGACACCGATGATTGATTGTCTGCTGTTTATTCTGGTCTTTTTACTTTTGTCGACGACATTTAGCCAAATGAGCCGAATGAATCTGACCTTGCCGGATGCGCAAGGTGTACCGCCTAAAAGCTATGATCAGAAAGTTGAAGTGATTGTGGATGCCAATGGTCATTACGCAGTCAATGGTCAATCCTTGGCCAGTAAGGAAGTCGCGGATTTAAATACTGCAATTAAACAGATTTCTAATGAACGCCGTGATGTAATGTTTGTCATTGCAGCTGACGCAAAAGCCAGCCATCAGGACGTGATTCGTGTCATGGATGTGGCCGGGCAGCTCGGCTTTGTAAATATTAATATCAGTACCAAAGTACCCACCCGAGGTTATTAGTGAAGCACGATTTTAAGGTCTATCTTCGCCTTTTAAGTTATTTAAAACCGTTTTGGGGCATTGCATTGCTTGTCCTGCTGGGTTTTTCTATTAATGCCGCTACGGAAGTCTCTGTCGCTAAATTACTGGAATATATTATTGAGGCGATTCAAAATAAAGACCAGAGTTTCACATCACTTTTCCCGTTTTTAGTGGTCATACTCATGTTCTTCCGGGGCCTGGGTTTGTTCATGGGTGGATATTTTACTGCGGTAATTTCCCGGAATCTGGTATTCAACATCCGTCAGGAAGTTTTTGCAAAATTGCTGCGTTTACCGTCCCAGTATTATCTGGATAATACCAGCGGGCATATTACTGCCAAAATCATGTATAACGTTGAACAGCTAACCGCTGCTTCAACTGAAGCTTTAAGAACCTTGTTGCAACAAGGTTTGATCACTCTGGCATTATTAGGCTACCTGTTGTATACCAACTGGCGTCTGACCATGTGTATCCTGATTTTTGCACCCGTCATTGGCTTTATTATCAGTAAAGCTGCAAGACGGATGCGTAAATTATCGCAGCAAGTGCAAGACACCATGGGTGATGTAAACCATGTGGTGCAGGAAACGGTGAATGCCAACCTGATCGTCAAGGGTTTTGGAGGGCAAAGTTATGAGCAGGAACGCTTTAAACAGAATTCGCTTGAAAACTTGCGTCGTGGCTTGAAAATGGTCGCTGTGCAACAGTTGAATAGTCCTGTCGTTCAGTTGATCATGTCCATTTCACTGAGTATCGTGATGTTTATTGCCTTGCGCCCACAAATCTTGGGTGACACCTCTGCCGGTGAATTTGTTGCTTATATTACTGCGGCGGGTATGCTGGCAAGACCAATCAAAGCCTTGACGGATATCAATGAAAAGATTCAACGGGGTATGGCCGCAGCACATTCAGTATTTGAATTGCTGGATATGCCTGAGGAAAAAAATACCGGGACGTTGACTGATAGCCTAAAAGGCGATATCGAGTTTAAAGATGTTAACTTGATTTATGATGATGGCCATCATGCTATTCATGACTTTAATTTGCAGGTCAAGGCCGGTGAAACAGTAGCGCTGGTAGGACGTTCTGGTGCAGGAAAAAGTTCTCTGGTGAATCTGCTGGTGCGTTATCAGGATGTAACTTCTGGGCAGATCTTGCTGGATCAGAAACCGATTGAAGATTTTGAAATTACCGCCTTGCGAACCCAAATTGCCATGGTGAACCAGCAAGTAGTACTGTTTAACCGAACTGTGCGGGAAAATATTGCTTATGGTCAGCTTGAAGGTGCCTCCGATGAAGATATTATCGCGGCAGCAAAAGCAGCCTATGCACATGATTTTATTATGGCATTGCCGCAAGGTTATGATACTCAGCTGGGTGCCCAGGGTTTAAACCTGTCTGGTGGCCAGCGTCAGCGCATCGCCATCGCACGCGCAATTTTGAAAAATGCCTCTATCTTGATTCTGGATGAAGCAACCAGTGCGCTGGATAACGAGTCGGAATACTTTATTCAGCGTGCCTTTGATAAAGCCATGCAGGACCGTACCACCATCGTAATTGCACATCGTCTATCGACGATTGAAAACGCGGATCGTATTGTGGTTATGGATCAGGGCCGTATTGTTGAGCAGGGCAGTCATGCTGAACTGATTGCGCTACATGGTGCTTATTATCAGTTGCATCAGCGTAACTTTGAGGAACAGTAACTTATGGCACTGGCACAAATCATTCAGGATGCTTGGAATGCACAGGCAAAGTGGCTGGTGGTGCTGCGTCCTTTGTCATGGTTGTATCGCCTGGGGTTTGTCAGCAATCACTGGCTTTATCAAAAAGGCATTAAAAAAAGTTATAGTGCACCAATTCCCGTTATGGTAATTGGTAACATCACAGTCGGTGGTAGCGGTAAAACACCTTTGTTGATTCATCTGGTGGATTATTTAACCGAGAAAAATGTTCGGGTAGGCGTGATCAGTCGAGGCTATGGCGGCCAAGGTCCATTTCCTGCCTATGTCGACTTTAATACCTTGCCGGAGATTGTCGGAGATGAGCCTGCCTTGATTGTACAGGCAACAGGCGTGCCGATGGCAGTTGGTCCCAACCGGCAGAAAAGTATCGAGTTATTGCTGCACAAACATGAACTGGATCTGATTATCTGTGATGATGGCCTGCAGCATTGGGCCTTGAATCGCCAGATTGAGTGGATTGTGCTGGATAATAATCGCGGTCTGGGTAATCAGAAACTGCTTCCAGAAGGTTATCTACGTGAACCAGTGATCCGTTTGAAAACGGGAACCGTAATTGAGCATTCGGCTAACCCAAGCTCTGAACTGCATATGCATCTGGCTGCATCACAGCCTTATTTGCTTAATCATGACAACACTAAAATCTTTGATCCTCAAGCGGCTTTTTATGCGGTAGTCGGCATTGGCTTTCCACAGCGGTTTTATCAGACCTTGCAAAATTTAGGCATAGAACAATTTCAGTGTCATGAGTTTCCAGACCATCATGACTATGACATTGAAGATTTACAGTTCGATGATAACAATCCGATTATTACCACTGAAAAAGACGCAATAAAAATTATGGCGCTACTTAAACAATATCCAGATTTTAAACAGGATATCTGGGTGGTGCCAGTCGATGCAGTCCTATCGCCAGCCTGCTATACAGTCTTGCAGCAACAGTTGCAACAATACGGTATTCAAATTTCTTAAGGCTCATTCATTATGAAACACATTGTTATTCCTGCACGTTTCGCCAGTTCACGTTTACCGGGTAAACCGTTGCTGGACATTCATGGTCGTCCCATGATTCTGCGGGTAGTGGATCAAGCCAAAAAAGTGCAAGGTTTTGACGATCTGTGTGTGGCAACTGATGATGAGCGTATTGCCGCTGTTTGCCGTGCTGAAGGCATTGATGTAGTGATTACCTCGGCGGATCACCCTTCAGGCACAGACCGCTTGAGTGAAGTGGCTCGAATCAAAGGCTGGGCCAGTGAGGACATTATTGTCAATGTACAGGGGGATGAACCTTTACTGCCGGCGCAACTGGTAAAACAGGTTGCTCAACTCTTGGAAGATCAGCCTGAATCTTCCATGTCGACGCTATGTGAGCCGATCCATCAACTGGATGAATTCAAACGTGACAGCATTGTAAAAGTTGTCATGTCAAAACACCAGCAAGCACTGTATTTTAGCCGTGCTACCATTCCTTATGACCGTGATGGTGCGAAACTGACTGAACCAAAACTGCATGATCAGGCCTATCGTCATTTAGGCCTATATGCCTATCGGGTAAAACTGTTGCAAGAATATGTGACCTGGGAAATGGGTGTGCTGGAGAAACTGGAATCTCTAGAGCAGTTACGGGTACTGGAAAATGGACACCGTATTGCCATTGCGGTGGCTGAAGCCAATTTGCCGCCAGGGGTGGATACCCAGGAAGATCTGGATCGCCTGAATCAGATGGATCTTTCCCATTTTGCCTAAGAAGAGTCAAATACATGCCTTTTGATGTCAATGCACATATCTATCCATGGCAGCAACAGGTTTGGGAAACCCTGACCGGGCGCTTTCCCAAGCTTGGACATGGTTTATTGTTTTATGGAAAAAAAGGCTGTGGTAAAGAAGCGTTTACCCAACAGTTTCTGGCTTGGGTGTTATGCCTGAATCGTCAGCCTGCCGGGCCATGTGGTGAATGCAGTAGCTGTCAATGGTTAAAGGCAGACACCCATCCCAACTATGTGCATATCAGTACCGATGACGACAATAAAAAACAGAATGCCAAAATCAAGATCGAGAAGATTCGCGATCTGCTGCCTTTTGTGCAACAGACTGTAGATGGCTGGCGCGTGATTGTGATTGAGCCGGCAGAAGCCTTGAATATTGCCTCTGCCAATGCCTTACTCAAAACACTGGAAGAACCCGGTGATAATACGGTCATTATTTTACTGGCGAATCATTATTTAAAATTGCCCGCGACTATACGCAGTCGTTTGCAGCATTTTGCTTTGGACCGGATTTCCGCAGAACAATTTAGCGATTATGTCCAGAATCAGCTCCCAGATGCAGGCGCTAGCCAGCAACAGTTATTGATGAACCTGTCTAATCAGATGCCGTTACAGGCATTAGAGGTTGCACAAAGTGCCTGGCTGCCACTGCGTCAGGAATTCCTGCAAGACTGGCAAAAACTGGTCATTCAAAAAAATATGCCACTGGCAATTGCGACCAAATGGAATAAAAGCCTGAGTTTTGGTGAATTTGCTCAAATGTTTGAATACTTGTTGTCCGATTTAATTTGTGTCAAGCTAAATCAGACGGTGAAAAACATTGATCTTGAGTTGAATGTGCTTGCCGAACAATATTCATTAGAAGCACTTTTTAAAATTTATGAAGATTTTCAGCGCGCCAAGCAATATCTCGAGCAGAATGTCCAAAGCAATCTGGTCATCGATGAACTGTTTATCAAGCTGATGAATCTTTAATTAAGGGGAAATCACATGCAACCACGTATGGGCGGTATTATTCAGGCTACTATTCCTGACATTGAAACACTGTTTGCCAGCTATATGCCTTATGTTGTGGGTGGTGGGCTTTTTATTCCTTCCAAGCAGCCGGTCAAACTGGGCGAAGAGGTTTTTGTATTGACGACTTTGCCTGACCAGACCCAGAAAATTCCTTTAACCGGTAAAGTCATCTGGGTCTCGCAAAAGCAGAATGGCATCAAGCCACAAGGCTTTGGCATCCAGTTAAGCGGTGAAAAAGGCGTTTATTTTAAAAATGAAGCAGATCGTCTGGTTGCAGGTCTTAAATCTGAAGGACGTAAAAGTTACACTATGTAGTTAATTTACCCTTGGTAGGAACGCATCGTGTTTGTAGATACTCATTGTCATTTAACCCTGCTTGATTTGACACCATATCATGGTGATCTGGATCAGGCATTGGCTCAGGCTCGTGAAGCCGGTGTTTCCAAATTCATGAGTATCTCGGTCGATCTGGATGATCATATCGAGCTGGCCAAAATTGCCGCGCGTCATGCAGATGTCGGATATACCGTTGGCGTACATCCTTGCGAAGATGCTGCAACCATGGCGCGTGCCACGACTGAATATCTGGTCGAACTGGCGCAACCGGAGAAAGTCTGGGCGCTCGGTGAAACCGGTCTTGATTATTATCACAGTACCGATTTTATTGCAGAGCAAAAGGCCTGTTTCGCCCGGCATATTCATGCGTCACAAATCACCAAAAAACCTGTAGTTGTTCATACCCGTTCCGCCAAGCATGATACCGTTGATATTATCCGCGCGGAAAAATCGACTCACGGGATTTTGCATTGTTTTACCGAAGACTGGGAAACCGCCAAAGCGGTACTGGACTGCGGCTATTATGTGTCATTTTCCGGCATTGTTTCCTTTAAAAATGCGCAGGATCTGCGTGATGTCGCCAAACAGGTTCCGCTGGATCGTGTGCTGATTGAAACCGATAGTCCTTATCTTGCGCCAATGCCGTATCGTGGCAAATCTAATGAGCCTAAATACGTTCCTTATGTAGCCAAAGCGCTTTGCGATGTATATGATAAGTCGCTAGAAGAAATGGCTTTTATCACAAAGCAGAACTTTGAAAATCTTCTGAATTTAAAGTAAATAAAGTTATATAAAGTACAAAGAGAGTTTATAGGGTGAAGATGGATCGTCAGGCTCAGTTTCGAGCAAGAGAAACCTTGATTTTTCAAGTTGCAGAACAGCTCCTGTTGGAAAATGGTGAAGCAGGAATGACGCTAGATGCGCTGGCTGCCGAGCTTGATCTGGCCAAAGGGACACTTTATAAACATTTTCAGAGTAAAGATGAGCTGTACATGCTGCTGATTATCCGTAATGAGCGCATGTTGCTGGAAATGATTCAGGATAGCGATAAAGCCTTTCCTGAACATCTGGCCTTCTTTATGCTGCATCATTTACATCATCCGGAACGAACCGTGCTGTTTCATCAGATTGAAGAACGCCTGTCGACGACTGGGGTTGGAATCCAGCACCTTTTTAGCGAACTTTATCAGGTGCGCAAACAGCGTTTACGCCTGATTATCCGTATGACAGAAACTTATCTGGCTTCTATTAATAGCCGCATGTCAGTACGCGATTATCTGGCTTCGATCTGGTCGTTGACCCATGGTGCAGCTGCAATTCTTAATTCCAGTTTCTATCAGCGTTATTTGGGTTCGCGCGATACCTTGCGTGTAGCCTATATCGATCAGGCACTGGCTTTGCCTAAGCAGGTACATTCAGCCGAGCAGTTTGCCTAAGGTTGTCCTATGATCAGATCACCTCACAGTGCAGTTCGTGGCTTTACCTTAATCGAATTGATGGTGGTGATTGTGATTATGGGAATTATGGCTTCACTAGTGCTGCTGAATACCAGTGGTGTCGATCAGCGCAAAGCGATGCAGGCACGGGAAATTTTATTGGTGGACTTGCAACGGGTGCTACGCGAGGCTAATGACCAATCCAGAATACTCGCGCTTGACGTTCAATCAGCGACAGATGTCACGCCATTTCGCTATGGAATTATAGAATATCGTTCGGCAGCGCAGACTGAACCGAACCTGCAAAATGAGAAATGGCAAAATTATGCAGATTTTAAATTGCGTAGTTTGCCTGATCATATTTCCTTTCAAATTCAGGCACTGGAACAGCAGCGTTATGCCAGGGCACAAAATCGTGACCTGACTCAGGCAAATTCACCTCAATTAATCTGGCTCGGCAATGGTGAAGTCAAACCGGTGCGGATTCAGTTCTTTTTAGAAGACCGTGAAGTGGGTGCTGCGATTGAGATTGATCATCTGGGTAAAATCAATGAAATCTAGATATTTCAAGCAGAGCGCTGGGTCTGGTGTAATCAAGTTGTTTAAGGCGAGTGTTCATGGATTTGATCATGTGTGCTGCAAGCATAGGACTTCGTCTTGCGCTGCTATCGGACTTTCTTGCGCGACAATGTCGCTCAGGTCGAGTGTTACTCGACTTAATCGTGCCTCAGGTTTTACTTTGTTGGAAGTCATGGTGGCCTTGGCAATTTTTGCAACCGCAGCTATGACCCTGAGCAAAGTCGCAATGCAATATACCCAGTCGACCTCGAATGCCATTCTACGTACCAAAGCACAGTTTGTTGCCTTAAATGAAGTGGCGCAAATGGAAATCAATCAGGAATGGATGGAAGGCACGGCTTCCAAACAGCTGACCCAGCAAGGTGAAACCTGGCAGATTGACAAGCGTAGTGAGCCGACGGTCAGTCCGAATGTCCAGCGAATCGAATTACAGATTAGTCTGGTTAATCAGGACAGTGGTCAGGTTGAATCTGGCATCAGCAGTCTGATGTTCTTTAATCATCGCATGAACAATACCCCATGAAGCCTAAAGGATTTACCCTAGTTGAATTAATGGTCGCAATTGCGATCTTTGCGGTGCTGTCTGCTTTGAGCTGGAAAGTTTTTGATTATATTGTCAAAACTAAAGATCAGAATGTGATTCATGAACAGCGTCTAGGTCAGTTACAACAAACCTATCAGCAGATTCTGCGAGATACCGTACAGACAGTTCCCTTAACGGCCAACATCAATGGGGATATTCAACCGGCTCTAGTGCTGCAGAACGGACGCTTTAATTTCAGTAAAACCGGGGTAACTGATCCTTTGGAAGAAGGGATTTCCCCAGATGAGCGCATTGAATATCAGTATCGAGCCGATGAGCAGAAACTTTATCGCTTGAAATACCGGAATCTAAATCAGGCAGGTCAAGATCAGCCCGAATCCAGTGTTTTATTGTCGGAAGTGGAACAATTTCAGATCATCGTACTTAATCCGAATGAACTCACACAATGGCCGGATGCTTCTGCTGATCTGAATCAGTTAGAGCATAAACAGCGTTTGCCTAAAGGGATTAAAATCAATTTAACCGTGAATGGTGTAAGTTATGAATGGATGTTCAGTTTATTGAATACGGACTTTTTGCTTGATACTCAGAACACCGGTCAACCCAGCTCAGAATAATAAGAAATGAAAATGAATAAAGCGATCATGATCAAGCAGCAGCAGGGCATTGCACTGATTACCATTCTGGTGATGGTAGCGCTAGCGACTATTCTGGCGGCTACGATTGCGCAACGTCAAGCTGCAACTGCTGAAAGCACTGCCTATTTGATGCGACAAAACCAGTCCTTAATGTATGCCAAAAGTGCTGAGGCCTTTTTTTCTGAATTGCTGGTCGATGATGCTGAAAATGCCGCAGAGGTCGACCATCTGCAGGAAACCTGGGCGCAGCCCATGCCAGCTTTTCCGGTAGATGACGGTTATGTCTCCGGAATAATACAGGATGAATCAGGCAAGTTTAATTTAAATAGCCTGATTACTGCCGAAGGCGCAGTCAATGAAAATGCCAAAGCATGGTTCGAGCTGATTCTAAAACGTGCCAGTTTGCCGGAACAGCTCAGTGAAGCAGTCATTGACTGGCAGGATGCAGACGAGCTGGTCAGTGGGGGCATGGGCGCCGAATCTAACTATTATCAGAGCTTGCCCAATGCTGCTTTGCCACCGAATGCAAAATTTCACAGCGTAGAAGAATTAAAGCTGGTACGCGGTTTTGAAGAGAATAAATATAAGCTGATAGCACCTTATCTGAGTACTGCACCGGTGCAGGAGAGCCTGGTCAATATTAATACCGCTTCAGCTTTTCTTTTGGCTAGTATGGATGAAAAGCTGGATGTGAATGCAGTGCAGCAATTGCTGGATCAGCGTCAGGCCAATTTGGAGCACTTTTCCAATGTGACTGATCTGTGGTCACTGGAGCCTTTCGCTCAGGTCGATGCGGACAGGCGTAATTTGTTTAACAGTCTGCTTGGGGTGCAATCCAATTATTTTAAAGCCCGAATCGAAGTGGTTTTAAGTGAGCGTAAGCGCCAGTTTAGCAGCGATCTGGTTCGTCAGGACAAACAGGTTTATGTCGCTTACCGTAGCATGGCGCCATTTTAATTTTAGCTCATGAGTTGTACAGGCTGGATAAGCGCAAATGCCGGGCTGATGCCTTTTTCCTATCATGCTAAACAGCAAAATTAATCCTCAAAGCTTTACTTTTGCTTTATAATCAAAATTAATTCACCTATTTTTTGACGACATTACGGCATATGTTAATTCGTAAGTTATTTAAGTTTGAGAATGCTCATATTGTGCGTAACTGCACGTCAGATCGCTGTAAGCGTTCGATCCATGGCCATAGTTATAAAGTCGAGTTATTGCTAAAAGCCTCGAAGCTAGATCATGGTCAAATGGTCTATGACTTTGGTCTGCTTAAAGGTGTGATTAAGGATTTCTTTGATTCTTTCGATCATGCCATCTGCTTTTGGAAAAATGACGATCCGGAATATATTCAGGCCTGCAAGAATTTCAGTGCGCGCTGGGTGTCTTTGCCGGTATCGCCATCAGCAGAACAGTTTTCACGTATTTTCTTCTTTCTGGCACAGCAGGTGCTGGCATCGACCGTGACTCAAAATGGTGAAGGCGATGTCGAAGTCTATTCTGTGATTGTGCATGAAACCGACACCGGCTATGCACAAAGCTTTTTAGAAGATATTCAAAATGAACAAATGGGCATCCTTAGTCTGGAGCAACTTGAGTTCTCTGAACAAGTGCAGGCTGAATGGACAGATCCGGACATGTTTGCCAAGCTCAAACAGGGCACACCATTTCATAACCCTACAGTAGATTTACAGGTACAGATTTAAAGTCTGCGTGACTTTAAATCCATTGACATAGATTTAGGATTGAAGAATGTCTTTAAATGAACAGCAACTGGCCAAGCTGAATAAAGTTCAGCTGGATGAAAGCTGGAAATATGGATTGAGTGAATTTTTGCTCAGTCCGAAAATGGATGAATTAAAAGCATTTCTCGTTGAAGAAAAAAAAGCAGATAAAATCATTTATCCTCCCAATCATCTGATTTTTAATGCTTTGAATACCACACCGCTAGATCGGGTAAAAGTGGTGATTTTAGGGCAAGATCCTTATCATGGCCCAAATCAGGCGCATGGATTAAGCTTTTCCGTGCAAAAGGGGGTTGCATTACCACCATCTTTGCGTAATATTTTTCATGAGTTACATGCTGATGTTGGGGTTGAAAGACCGAAGCATGGTGACTTGACGCATTGGGCAGAGCAGGGTGTGCTTCTGTTAAATGCAGTACTGACCGTAGAAGCAGGTCAGCCGACTTCACATCAAAAGCGCGGTTGGGAAGAATTTACCGATCACGTCATTGATGTATTAAATGAACAGCGTGAACATATTGTCTTTATTCTTTGGGGCGCATACGCACAGCGTAAAGGACAGCGCATTAATCAAGACAAGCATCTCGTGTTAAAGGCAGCACATCCATCGCCTTTAGCCGCAAACCGTGGTGGTTTTTTTGGTTGTAAAGTATTTTCAAAATCGAATAATTACCTCAAACAACATGGCATTGAGCCTATAGATTGGCAGCTGGACGCATGAAATATTCTCCCCTTACTAAACATTATCATCCGGATTTGATTGTTGAAGAAGCGCACAATGGCTGGCGTATCGTTCGTTTAAATCGCCCGAAATCTTTGCATGCGCTGGATGAATCGATTGCTTCCGCACTCTTGGAAGTATTTCAGGACTTTCATCATGATGACAGCGTAAAAGCAATCTGGCTGGATTCAACCACACCGAAAGCGTTCTGTGCGGGTGGGGATGTACGTAAACTGCGTCAGTTAGTGATTAATGATGAAGTCGCGGCTGCCAATAAGTTCTTTGAACAAGAATATGCACTTGATCTGTTATTGCATAATTATGCCAAACCCGTTTTAGTCTGGGGTGAAGGTTATGTGATGGGCGGTGGCTTGGGCCTGTTTATGGCAGCGCCTTTCCGTTTAGTGACACCATATTCACGTTTGGCCATGCCTGAAATCAATATCGGTTTGTATCCAGACGTGGGTGCAACCCGCTTCTTAGCAGATCGTGGTGCGATTGGTCTATTTACTGGCTTGACCGGTTCGATCATGACCGCTGCGGGCGCTTATGGGATTGGCTGGGCAACGCATATTTGTGATGCACAGCGTGATTCAGTTTTGGATAAAGTGATTAATATCGACTGGGAGCATTATCCTGCAGGTGACTTTCGTGCCATTGATGATACCCTGAATAGTATGCACCGTCCGGTCGGCCCGGGACCGTTGCAAAACTCCTTGGATGTGATTCATAGTGTTTGCCGTGGTATCAACTTTGAGCATGATTATGAGTCGATTATTGGCCTGAGTGATGCGCGTAGTGACTGGTTGCGTCAGGCCAGTGAAAACCTGAAAAAAGGTTCGCCGACTACCGCAGCCTTGACCTGGCTATTATGGCAATGGGGTAAGCAGGTACATTCCTGGAATGAAGTTTTCGAGCTGGAAGTTCAAATTTCTGACTGGAAAATCCGTCATCATGATTTTGTCGAGGGAGTGCGAGCGCGTCTGGTCGATAAAGACCTTAGTCCTGAGTGGAAAAAAGGTGTAGATATGAGCTTAAAAGGTATCCTGTCTGGAAATCCTCCAGTTACGACTATTGAAAGCTGGAATGAGCTGCTCAAGCATTATGGTGTGATTTAAGCCTCAATGTCCGAAACACAATTTACAGATGAATACTGGATGCAGCGTGCTTACGAGCAGGCTGCACTTGCTGCTGCACAGGGAGAAATCCCTGTCGGGGCAATTATCGTCAGTCAGAATCAGATCATTGGTCAGGGATTTAATGCGCCCATCTCGTTGAATGATCCGACTGCGCATGCTGAAATTGTTGCACTACGTGATGCCTGTCAAAACATCCAGAATTATCGTTTACCTGATGATGCAGTGCTTTATGTGACTTTAGAGCCGTGCACCATGTGTGTTGGTGCGCTGGTGCATTCACGGGTTTCACGGGTAGTATTTGGCGCATTTGAAGCGAAAGCAGGTTCACTGGTGAGTGCGCGTCAACTGTTTGAAACCGGTTATTATAATCACGTATTTTCTTTCGAGGCAGGCTGCATGCAGCAGCAATGCTCTGAACAGCTCAGTGCATTTTTTAAGTTGCGTCGCGAGCAGAAACGACAATTCAAGTTACAAGAAAAGTTATTAAATACGCAGAAGTAAATTTACTTTATCCGCTAAAATTTTCCCACTTTCAAATATCTGCAATCTTCAGGAACAATAATGAACAGCATCCAAGTAAAAAAAGAATTCCCAGCAGCCCTTGATGATGTCTTCAATTTGATGTCCAAGCATGCCACCTATAATATTGCCTTCGCACCGATGCAGGTCGAACGAATCAAGGATTCTGCGGATGCTGAATATCCTGATGGACTCGGTTCAGTACGTGCAATGGGTATGGGGCCAGTGAAGCCGCTGAAAGAACAAATTACCTTGTTCGAGCCAAATAATCGCATCGAATATCAGATTATTAAAAATCCATTGATCAAGCATCATTTAGGCATTATTGAATTTGAAGCACTGGCTGATGACAAAACGTTAGTAACTTATACGATTGAATTGCAGGCACGTGCGCCTTTTGTGAGTAAATTAATCCTTGCACAGTTACAGGCAGCGATTAAACTAGGCCTGACAAAACTCGCAAAATCTGTTTAAACAACAACGGGAAAGCAATGACAGTTCAAATTATTACCATTGATGGTCCAAGTGGGTCTGGCAAGGGCACGTTAGCAGCGAAACTGGCTGCACATTATCAGTTTCACTTATTGGATTCTGGTGCTTTATACCGCCTTTTGGGTTTGTCATTGCATCACCATGATTTGCTGGATTCGCTAGACACGAAATTGCCAGAATGCGTACAAATCGCAACAAATTTAGATATCCAGTTTGTCAGTACCGACACCGGGGTGCAGGTATGGCTGGATGGTGAAGATGTGTCCCAAACTATTCGAACTGAACGGGTAGGAGAGTTTGCTTCAAAAGTTGCAGCAATTCCTGAGCTTAGAACAGCGATGGTTTCACGTCAGCATGCCTTTGCACAGGCGCCTGGTCTGGTAGCAGACGGACGTGATATGGCGACAAGTATCTTCCCGAATGCTCAGGCAAAAATATATTTGACGGCCTCGGCTGAATCACGCGCGCAAAGACGTGTAAAGCAGTTGCAGGGCATGGGGCTGGATGTTAAAATAAGCGACATTTTAGCTAATATCATCGCTCGCGATAAACGAGATACGGAACGCGCTGTCGCTCCACTCAAGCCTGCGGATGATGCTTACATTATTGATAGTTCAGATTTGAATATCGATGAAGTATTCCAGCTGATGACCACTTATGTGGATCAGCAGTTAGCAAATTAACCGAATTTTATCAGCAAACGCATAGCTTGATCAGTTTTATATGGACTATGTAGATGCTTAATTAAACCGGCCTTGTCTGATCCAAGACCGCTGACTTTATCGGAAATATCATGACCGAATCTTTTGCAGCCCTCTTTGAAGCAAGCGAATTAAACCTCAACGTTGAAAAGGGTGCAGTTATCCAGGGCGTTGTAGTAAGCATTGACTCTGATTGGGTAACTGTTGACACTGGCCTTAAATCTGAAGGCGTTGTTGACCGTGCTGAGTTCTTAAATGAACAGCGCGAACTTGAAGTTCAAGTTGGCGACACTGTAGACGTAGTTGTTGAAGCACTTGACAACGGTATGGGTCAAACAGTTCTTTCTCGCGAAAAAGCTAAACGCGCAGAAACTTGGACTAAACTTGAAAAAATCTTTGAAGACGGCGAAATCGTTACTGGTGTTATCTCTGGTAAAGTTAAAGGTGGTTTCACTGTTGACATCGGTCCAGTACGTGCGTTCCTTCCAGGTTCTTTAGTTGATACTCGTCCTATTCGTGATACTACTCACCTAGAAGGCAAAGAGTTAGAATTCAAAGTAATCAAACTTGACGCTAAACGTAACAACGTTGTTGTTTCACGTCGTGCTGTTATGGAAGCTGAATCTTCAGCTGACCGTGAAGCTCTTCTTGCTCAGCTTGAAGAAGGTCAAACAGTTACTGGTACGATCAAAAATCTTACTGACTACGGCGCATTCGTTGACCTTGGCGGTATTGATGGTCTTCTTCACATCACTGACATGGCTTGGAAACGTATCAAGCACCCTTCAGAAGTTGTTGAAGTGGGTCAAGAAGTTACTGTTAAAGTACTTAAATTCGACCGCGAACGTAACCGTGTTTCTCTAGGTCTTAAACAGCTTGGCGAAGATCCATGGTTAGCGATCATGAACCGTTACCCTAAAGGTTCAATCGTTAAAGCGCGCGTAACTAACCTGACTGACTACGGTTGTTTCGCTGAAATCGCTGAAGGCGTTGAAGGTTTAGTACACGTTTCAGAAATGGATCACACGAACAAAAACATCCACCCATCTAAAGTTGTTCAGATTGGTGACGAAGTTGATGTTATGGTTCTTGAAGTTGATGAAGAACGTCGTCGTATTTCTCTTGGTATCAAACAAACTCGTGCTAACCCATGGGAAGAGTTTGCTAAAGATCACGACAAAGGCGAAAAAGTTTCTGGTACGATCAAATCTATCACTGACTTCGGTATCTTCATCGGTTTGCCAGGCGGTATCGACGGTCTAGTTCACTTGTCTGATATTTCTTGGAACGAACAAGGCGAAGAAGCGATTCGTCGTTACAAGAAAGGCGACACTGTTGAAGCAGTTATCCTTTCTGTAGACGCTGAAGGCAACCGTATCAGCCTTGGCATCAAGCAAATGAACAACGATCCGTTCAATGACTTCCTTGCTGCTAACGAACGCGGTGCGTTGGTTAAAGGTACTGTAACTGCAGTTGACGCTAAAGGCGCTACTGTTAAGTTAGCTGACGAAGTTGAAGCGACTCTGAAAGCATCTGAAATCAACCGCGACCGCGTTGAAGATGCAACTAAGTTCCTTGAAGTTGGTCAAGAAGTTGAAGCGAAGATCATCAACGTAGATCGTAAATCTCGCGCAATCAACTTGTCTATCAAGGCGAAAGACGAAGCTGAAGAGAAAGAAGCAGTTGCTAACTTGAAAACAGCTCCTGTTGGTCAAGACAATGGTCCTAAGACGATTGGTGACCTGATCAAAGCTCAAATGGGCAACTAAGTAAGCGTTTGAATTGTATTGTTAATGTAAGTTAACTAATACTTTTTATACAAATACTGTAAACGGTAGCGTAGTATTTAATTATTGCGCTACCGTTTTGTATTTAAACAGGTTATTATCGGGAAATAGATCCCAAGTAGCTTGATAATTAAAGAGGTCGCAGATGACTACTGAAGCACTTAATAAGTCTGACTTAATAGAGCGTATTGCGTTAAAAAATCCGCATTTGGCTGAGCCTTTAGTGGAAGAAGCCGTTAAAATTATGATCGATCAAATGATAGAAGCATTATCAACTGACAACCGTATCGAGATTCGTGGATTTGGTAGTTTTGCATTGCATCACCGTGAACCGCGCGTAGGCCGTAACCCTAAAACTGGTAAATCTGTAGAAGTTGCTGCAAAAGCAGTTCCACACTTTAAACCAGGCAAGGCACTTCGTGACGCTGTGAACGAGTCTGCACAAAAATAATTGTAAATATTTTACGGGGTGTTCATGCGTTACGTTCTGGTCATTCTTTTATTGGTACTGTTTGGTTATTCATTAGCTTTAGTTCTGCAAAACGGTACCGAATTGTCAGTGGACTTGTTATTTACTCAAGTTCCCGCAATGCGCCTGGGATTATTACTTCTCCTCACGTTATCTTTAGGTGTCGTTTTAGGCCTCTTATTGGGCGTTCAGATCTTCCGGGTTTTTCAGACGAATTGGGAAATTAAACGACTGCGTAAAGACATTGAACATCTACGTAAGGAACAGTTGAATACAGCCAAGTTAATGGCCGCTGAAGCAGCAGCCCATACCCGGCATGAAAAAACTGTATTAGATATTACCAATGAAAATCAAAGCCCATTATAATGGGCTTATTTTTTGCCTATATGAAGGGGTAATCTCTTGAGTATCATCGTCGCACTAGATGCCAAAAGCCAATTTGATGCCTTAGCCATTGCAGAACAGTTAGATCCTGCCTTGTGTCGACTTAAAGTTGGTAAAGAGTTATTTACCCATGAAGGTCCAATTATTGTCAAAGCACTTCAAGATAAAGGCTTTGATGTATTTCTGGATCTGAAATTTCATGATATTCCAAATACAACAGCACAGGCAGTATGCGCGGCAGCAGATTTGGGTGTGTGGATGGTCAATGTGCATGCCTCAGGTGGCCGCAAGATGATGGAAACCTGTGTAGAGCGTTTGCAAGCGGGTAACTATAAAACTCAGTTGATTGCAGTGACTGTATTGACGTCAATGGGCCGTGAAGACTTGAAAGATATTGGTCTGGATATTGAGCCAAATGAGCATGTAAAACGTCTGGCACAACTGACAAAAGACAGTGGTCTAGATGGGGTGGTTTGCTCAGCTCAAGAAGCGAAAATGTTACGTGAAACGATTGGAAAAGACTTTGCATTAGTGACACCCGGCATTCGTCCAGAAGGGTCGAATGCAGATGACCAGAAACGTATTGTGACACCGAAACAGGCAATGCTAGATGGCTCAACACATCTGGTAATTGGTCGCCCGATTACCCAGTCTAAAAATATGCGTCAGACTTTGAAAGATATTTTGGCAACGCTTTAATGCGGTTTGAATGACAAAAAGCCTTTCAGTCGAAAGGCTTTTTTTATATATTGAAAAAATGGTTATAAAATAAAAAGGAAAAATGATGACTTCATCTGAACCACAATTAGAAAAAGTACAGAATGACGTGATTCAAAATATTCAACAGGCGGAACAGCTTAAGCAACAAGAATAGCAACAACAGCAGGCAAGCTCAGCAGATCGGACAGCGGGGATCGATGTGGTCAGTTTGGCATCTGATGCCATCAGTCTTGCTTCGGATGTTATTGAAACAGTAGGCGATGCCTTAAGTGATATTGATTTAAGTTTTTAGTCAGCCCTCTCGGCCTACTTGCTTGTGCTTCGTTTTAAAATTCTGCTTTTAAACTGAATCAGGGAGGAGAGTTCCTCTTTATAAAAGAGGAATTTAGTGAGATTGAGAAAGTGATAAAGTAATTAAATCGCTGCCAGTACACTCACCATGACTGGTGCTAACAGTGACAAAATAAAACCACTGACCATGGCATGTGGAATAAAATCATGCCCACAGGCCTGTTTAACCATCGGTAGAGTCACATCCATCGCAGTTGCACCCGCTGCGGAAATGGCGGATCTTGGGTATCTCCAGCCCATACAATACATGAGTAAGATGGCAAAAATTTCTCTAAACAGGTCATTCATTAGCGCGATACTGCCGAGTTCTGCATTTCTGAGTTCTGTTACGACAACACCTGACATTGAGTAAAATCCATAGCCTTGTGACAGCATGATCAAATCTTTTAGACTGATGTCTGTATTCCAGAATGAATAAAGCATGACTGCAAATAATGAACCAAAAATACAACCAATCGGAACTAAGAGAATTTTAAAATTTAACCAGGAACGATCTAAAGGTGAATAAGCCAGATCCAGGCCAATCATGAACATAAATACCAGCAACAAATGCCAGGTGCTGATTTGCACGGATAGATCAAATAGATTCAAGCCCGTATGTAAACAATATCCGCCTGCGAGAGCCAAAAAGGCATAGCTCATGTTCAGTAGGGATTTAAGCACCAGGTCGACGGATACCCGACCGGAACTAGGAGGATAACCTGCCCATTTAAATAGTAGATAGCAAAATGCAAAAGCACCGAGCGAGGTCAGAAAGGCAATGCTGATCGACGTACTCAAAATCTGGAGAGGATGCTGCAATTCATCTACCAATTGTGAAAATTCAAAGGCAATTGCAATCAATAAAACAAAGCTAAAATAGGGCAATAGCTTGAAACAGATTTTAATAATCGAAAGCGGAATTTGTTTTGCCATGGCAAAACCGAGTGCTAGACAGAATAGAAGCTGAAAGATAAGCCAAAGCGATTGCATAAATTTAATGGATTGAAAAAATTACCTATAAATTATGCCACCGCTTGATGTCAGATGGTAAAAGCTTTTAGGCGACTTTATTCAATAATCGATAATCTGTGGCATTTGGCTTTTTGGTTTTGAGCCAGTATTTCCAGGTATAAGTTGGCCATAAGGCAAAGTTCTTGCCGCCTTCCTGCTGATACCAGCTGACGCAGCCAGATTGCCACACAGTCTTTTCAAACATATGTTGCACCTGCTGATTAAATGCATCCTGTGCCTGGTCTTTGACCATGATGGCATCGCTTTGGGATCGATCGACCAGTTGCATCAATTGCAAAATATATTCGACTTGTGCCTCAATCATAAAAATGACAGAGTTGTGTGCCAATGGGGTATTTGGGCCCAATAACTGAAACAGGTTTGGGAAGTCTTTCACGCAAATGCCATAATAACTTTCAGCGCCTTGTTTCCAGACTTCATTCAGTTCTACGCCATCGAGCCCGGTACATTGAAAATTCTTCATATAGATGCGCGGATCGGTAATGAATCCAGTGCCATAAATCAGACAGTCAATCGGCCGCTCTTTTCCATCTTGTGTAATGATACTGTGTTCAGTCAGTTCCTGAATCTTCTCGGTCACTAGTTCTACATTGTGGCGGTTAAAAGTCGGAAAGTAGCGGTTTGAAACCAGAATGCGTTTACAGCCCATGATGTAATCGGGAGTCAGTTTTTTGGCCAATTCAGGATTTTTAACCTCATATTTAATCAGTAGTTCTGCCAGTTTTTGGGTGAATTTCATAATGCCCGGTTTGACAATCGGTACCACACGCGATTCATTTGACCAATATAGGCGCGTGCGATGTAACTTTCGAAACCAGTCATATTTTTTAATGAGTTTCTTTTCAAGATTCGGGTAGGCGCGTTCATCACGAGGAATGACCCAGGCCGCAGTACGTTGCATGACATACAGATGTTTGCATTGCGGGGCAATTTCCGGAATATATTGAATGGCACTGCCACCTGTCCCAATCGATGCAACATTTTTGCCAGTCAGATCATAAGCGTGATCCCATTGCGCAGAATGAAAAACTTTGCCCTGAAATTTCTCAATACCGAGTATATGTGGGATTTGGGGAATATCTAATGGCCCGGAAGCGAAGATAACAAACTGGGCTTCAAGGATACTTTGATCCTGTAGCTGTAATTGCCATAGACAGCGCTCTGCCTGGTAATGTGCTGCCAGTACCTCGGTATTTAAACGGCAAAAAGCACGCAGGTTATAATCGGTCACCAGATCCTGAATATAAGAAAATATCTCGGGTGCTTCCGCATAACGCTTGGACCAATTACTTTTTGGACCAAATGACAAGGAATACAAATGTGATTGCACATCACAGGCTGCTCCAGGGTACTGATTGTCCCGCCAAGTTCCGCCAAAATCACTCCCTTTTTCCAGAATAATAAAGTCATAAATACCATGCTGTTGTAAACGTATTGCCATGGCAATACCGCCGAAACCGGCTCCAATAATGGCAACTTTGGTATGAGGGTGGGAGCGTGTAGCGGTGGCATAATCTAGCATCAGTAAATTCCTTACTTATTTTAATGTTGGATATTTATCGTAATTTGCTCCTTGATGATTAGATAGAAAATTGATCTAAACGGCAATAGCCGACACATTATTTTTATAGTACAACTAGAATAATCACATTGTATTTGTATGGTTATGAAACGTTCTGTTCTCAGTCTGATGTATTTGATTCAAGGAATGCGCAAGGCTGGCATGGAGGTCGATCAGAAACTGCAAAACATTGGGCTGCGTGTAGATGCCTTTGATCCAAGCTCGGTGATCCATCCGAGTCTGGAACATGATGTGCTTAAGGTGGTGGGACAGGAAATCCAACCTGAACAGGGATTATTGATTGGCCAGCATTATGCTTTGGCAGGTTATGGTCCCTTACTCATGTTGCTGGTGACCAGTCCTACGGTACGTGATGCATTGAATCAGGTGATCCGTTTTCAGCAGTTGACGCATTTGACCGGTCAGTTGGCCTTGCAGCAAAGCGAGTATCATAGCGCGCTATGTTATCGAGCCAAGCAGCAGGATGATCATTTGAGAATGTTGCTGGCACAGGCAGAGATTTCCGGAACGTTTAAGTTTATCCGGGAAATCTACAAATTGATGGGCTTATCCAAACCTGATTTGCGGATCGAGTTGCCATTTGCCTATCCAGAAGATCTGAATACCTTAAAGGTCTATCATGATTATTATGGAACACAGGTACAGTTTGATGCATCTCGGGCAGCATTCTGGTTTGATGAAGCAGTGTTGGATATTAAAATTCCTTCTGCAGATGCGGTCACTTTTGCTGTCTATGAAGCCAAATGTCTGGCTGAACTGGAGCGTTTGCAACAGGATGAGCAGACGCCGACTGTGGTGCAGCGTGTGCAGGATTATCTGGAAATCCAAAGCGGCCTGATGCCGAGCATGGCTGAAACGGCACAGGCGTTGAATATTCCGGAACGAACCTTGCGGCATCAGTTACAGCAGTGTGATACCAGTTATAAGCAGATTCGCGAAGAAATTATTAAAGATAAGGCTTTGCGACTGATTGAATATAAACAGTATTCGATTGAAATGATTGCAGAATTATTAGGCTATTCCGAGCCGGCCGCTTTTAACCATGCCTTTAAACGCTGGTTTGGGCAAAGTCCTCGGCAATATATAAAATAGCCTAAGTTAGTTTATGCCAAAGTGTTATAGCGTGTTGATTAAACTCCGCTATAATTAAATTGATCCCAAATAGTACGAAATTCTATGTCCGATTTTAATTCACAGCACAGCACCGCTTTTAGTCCGATTTCTCCTGCAGAACGTTATGCACAAGCGATCTCTTCGGGACAGTTTATGCCTGATGAAGCACAGGCAATGGCAGTACATGAACTGAATCGTGTCTGGCTGGAATTGATTCAGCGTTTTAAGGCATCGAAAAAAGCATTTCGCCGCTTTCGCCGTCAGACATCTCCGAAAGGGGTGTACATGTGGGGTGGTGTGGGGCGTGGAAAAACTTGGTTAATGGATCAGTTTTACGATTCGATTCCGTTTCGCCGTAAAACCCGGATGCATTTTCACCATTTTATGCAGCATGTGCATCGTGAGTTAAACAAATTATCCGGACAGCGTAATCCGCTAGATATCGTGGCGGATCGAATTTATAAAGAAGCTGTCATCATCTGTTTTGATGAATTTTTTGTGTCTAACGTGACGGATGCAATGATCCTGAGCGATCTGTTCCAGAAGCTGTTTGAACGTGGTATCACCTTGGTCGCTACTTCGAATATCGCACCGGACGGTTTATATAAGAACGGCATTCACCGTGACCGTTTTATGCCTACCATCGAACTGGTCAAGAAAAACTGTGTGGTCTTAAATGTTGATGCCGGAGTCGATTACCGTCTACGGGTTCTAAAACAGGCACAATTGTTTAAATTCCCGTTAACGCATGATCATAAAAACTGGATTGCTCAACGTTTTAGCGCTTTGACCCAGACTCAGACCTGTTCTGAAGAGCCGATTATTATCAACAACCGTATTGTTGAAACCGTGTCACATACTGAAGATGTATTGTGGTGTGAATTTTCTGAACTGTGTTTAAAGCCACGCAGTCCGGCTGATTTTATTGAAATCGCCAATATTTATAATACGGTTTTGGTGAGTAATGTGCCACACCTGACCGATTTCCTGAATGATGGAACGCGCCGTTTTATTTATCTGGTCGATGAATTTTATGACCGTGGCGTCAAGTTACTCTTAACCTCAGAAGATAATATCGTGGATATTTACCAGGGTGAAAAACTGGCCTTTGAAATTGAACGGACCCGTTCCCGTTTGCTGGAAATGCAGTCGGATGAATACCTGAATTCTGAACATCGCCAGATTGAGAAAATCGCCTCCGTGAACGGAGACTAAGAATAAAAGCGCTGGTCATTTACCAGCGCTTTTTTTATAAAAATAGGGACTTAAATTATCGACAAGCCTGATTAAACATGGCTTAATCTTGGTCTAAATGTGATCGTGTATAACTAGAATGCATAATTTTTACTCGAAAATCTGAACTTAAGTCTAATTTCTACATTTCGAAAACTTTATACACTGTCATTAGGGTATTTAGCAGAATGATATCTATTTGTAACTGAGAAAGATCAAATATGTTTATGAGGGTATTCATATTAGAAAAAATGCTCAGTATTTAGCAATGTGATAATACTATTCAGCTAGATTTTAATCGGTATACTAGAATCTCTTGTATAAAAAGTAGCAATATCAGGAAAGACAATGACTGCACGTATTCAAAAAGGCAAGTTAGCGATTGCTAAAGAACTTTACGATTTCATCGAAAATGAAGCACTACCAGGTTCTGGTTTAGACAGCGAAACATACTGGAAAAACTTTGAACAAGTCGTTGTTGATCTTAGCCCTAAAAATAAAGCACTTTTGGCTAAGCGTGATGACATTCAGGCGAAAATTGATGAATGGCACCGCAATAACACATTTGAATTACAAGCTTACAAAGCTTTCTTGACTGAAATTGGCTACTTGTTACCAGAAGTAGAAGATTTTCAAATCAGCACTGAAAATGTAGATGAAGAAATTGCAATACTGGCAGGTCCACAGTTGGTGGTACCAGTACGTAATGCACGTTACTGCTTGAACGCTGCAAACGCACGTTGGGGTTCTTTGTACGATGCACTTTATGGCTTCGATGTCATCTCTGAAGAAGATGGCGCGGAAAAAGGCAAAGGCTATAACCCGAAACGTGGTGAAAAAGTTGTCGCATTTGCAAAGAATTTCCTCGACGAAACTTTCCCATTGGCACAAGGTTCGCATGCAGATGCAACTCAATACGCAGTTGAAGCTAATGCACTGGTTGTTACCCTAAAAGACGCTTCAAAAACAACTGTGGCAGATGCAGCTAAATTCGTTGGCTACAATGGCGAAGCTTCAGCACCGACTGAAATCGTATTTAAAAATAATGGCCTGCACGCTATTGTGCAAATTGATGCCAGCAGCCCGATTGGCCAAACTGATGCCGCTGGTGTAAAAGATGTAGTTCTTGAAGCTGCGGTTACGACCATTCAGGACTTGGAAGACTCGATTGCAGCTGTTGATGCTGAAGAGAAAGTAGAAGGCTACCGTAACTGGTTAGGCCTGATGAAAGGTACTTTAGAAGAGTCTATTGAGAAAAACGGTAAAACTGTTACCCGTAAACTGAATGAAGACCGTACTTTCAAAAATGTAGAAGGTGGTGAAACTAAAGTTCACGGCCGTTCATTGATGTTGCTGCGTAATGTTGGTCATTTAATGACAAACCCTGCGATTCTGGTAGATGGCGCAGAAATCTATGAAGGCATCATGGATGCATTGGTTACGCCATTGTTGTCTTTTGCAGACATCAAAGGTGAAAACACGATCAAGAACTCGCGTCAAGGTTCAATGTATATCGTTAAGCCGAAAATGCATGGTCCTGAAGAAGTGGCATTTGCCGTTGAATTGTTTGAACGTGCAGAACAGGCACTTGGCTTACCTGCAAAAACTTTAAAAATCGGGATTATGGATGAAGAACGCCGTACTTCTGTGAACTTGAAGAACTGTATTGCACAAGCCAAAGATCGTACGATCTTCATCAATACAGGTTTCATGGACCGTACCGGCGATGAAATCCATACCTTTATGGAAGCTGGTCCATTCGTTCGTAAAGGCGAAGTAAAAGGCCAAATCTGGTTCCCGGCTTATGAAAACCGTAACGTGATGATTGGTCTGCAAGCAGGTTTACGTGGTAAAGCACAAATCGGTAAAGGCATGTGGCCAAAGCCAGACATGCTGCTTGACATGTACAAAACCAAAACTGAACATCCTGAAGCGGGTGCGAGCTGTGCATGGGTTCCATCACCTACAGGTGCGGTGATTCACGCGATTCACTATCACCAGATTAATGTTGCAGACCGTCAGCAAGAACTATTGTCGACTCAGCCTTTATCTCTAGATGATTTGTTGACACCGCCATTGGCGAAAGACACTAACTGGTCAGAAGAAGAAAAAACCAAAGAACTCGAAAATAACTGTCAAGGTATTTTAGGTTATGTGGTTCGTTGGGTAGATTTGGGTGTAGGTTGTTCTAAAGTGCCAGACATCAATGATGTCGGTTTAATGGAAGACCGTGCGACTCTACGTATTTCTTCACAACACGTTGCGAACTGGTTGCGTCACGGTATCGTAAGTCGCGAGCAAGTAGAAGAAGTTATGCAACGTATGGCGAAAATTGTGGATGAGCAAAATGCCAATGATCCATTGTATACGCCAATGTCTGCTGACTTTGCCAACAATATTGCATTCCAGGCAGCATCTGACCTGATCTTCAAAGGTGGTGAGCAGCCATCAGGTTATACCGAGCCGCTTCTACATGCAGCACGTTTAAAGTTAAAAGGTTATACAGGTGATTAATCCTGTCTAGCTTAAAAAAGCCTCTTCGGAGGCTTTTTTATTGTCTAATGGTAAGCCGCTGTCGTTCTGACTAGAAATTTTCCAGCCGAACTCTTAAAGTGGGGCAAAGCATGCGAGGAAACAATAAAATGACAACAGTATATCAAAATTTAGATCAGCAATTTATTCATGGCCAGTGGCAAGGCGGTACTTCAACCAGAACAATAAAAAATATCAATCCCTATACCCAGAGCGAAATTTTTAGCATGGCAGCTGCCAGTTCTGTCGATGTAGACAGTGCTTATACCGCAGCAGACCAGGCTTTTCAGCAGGGTGTTTTGAATTCCACTGAAGTACGAAAGACAGTGTTGCAAAATGTGATCACAATTATTCAGCAGCGTCGTGATGAAATCATTGACTGGCTGATTATTGAATCAGGCAGTACACGTATTAAAGCTGGCGTTGAGGTAGATGCTGCTCTGGGCATCATTCTGGAAAGTCTGGCTTTTCCAGATCAGATCCAAACTGAACAGCTGGAAAGCAAAGATCCAGCACGTAAAAGTTTAGTTTTGCGTAAGCCTTTAGGCGTGATTGCTGTCATTAGTCCATGGAACTTTCCATTTCATTTATCCTTACGTTCAGTGGCTACTGCAATTGCCTGTGGCAATACCGTTGTATTGAAGCCGGCCAGTGATACGCCGGTGACTGGCGGCACCTTAATCGGCAAGCTATTTGAAGAAGCAGGTTTGCCTGCAGGTACACTGAATATTGTTGCCGGTGCTGGCAGTGAAATCGGGGATTATTTTGTTGAGCATTCAGTGCCGAAAATGATTTCATTTACCGGTTCGACTGAAGTGGGGAAAAGTGTCGGTAGCAAAGCCTTGGCTAGTCCCCGCATCAAACGTCTGGCACTTGAACTGGGTGGCAATGCGCCTTTGGTCATTCTGGATGATGCCGATCTTGATCTAGCAGTTGAACTGACGCTGATGGGGCGTTTTATGCATCAGGGACAAATTTGCATGAGTACCAATCGGGTCATTGTCGATGCCTCTATTCATGATGCCTATGTAGATAAGCTTCTGGATCGGATCAAAATGATTCCGGTGGGTGATCCAAATCTGGAAGATACCATGATCGGTCCGATCATTAACCAGAGTCAGGTTAAAAAGCATCAACAGATCATTCAAACGGGCAGCGAGCAGGGCGCGCAACTGGTCTATGAAGGAGGCATTGAAGGGAATCTGGTTTCTCCGCATATTTTTATTGATGTTGCGGAAGATTCCGATCTGGCGCAGCAAGAAAGCTTCGGTCCGATTTTACCTATCTTAAAAGCCCGGGATGAAGCACATGCTTTAAACCTAGCCAATGCGACCGAGTTTGGCTTATCCAGTGCAGTATGTACCTCAAACATCGAGCGAGGCACTGCTTTTGCCGCACAACTGGATATTGGGATGACACATATTAATGGCGTTAGTGTTGCAGACCAGTCAAATGCACCCTTTGGCGGCGAGAAAAATTCAGGATTGGGTCGTTTTAATGGCCGCTGGATTTTTGAGGAATTTACCCGGACACATTGGTTGACTGTCCCGAATTCATAACAGTCAACGCGCCTAAAACTATAGAAATACGACAGGCTTCGACTTGGCATCACGCTATAATCTTATGGTCGAATGATTTACATATATGAACCATGTGTGCCAACTTTAAGCCTTTAACCTTAGAACAGTTGCATAACCTGGGATTGCCAGAAATTCCTTTTGAATATCCAGAGGAGGTCTATCCCAATTATGCTACACCACTTTTATTTCATTCCGCTCAAGGACTGGAATGGCGTTCCGTGAATTTTGGACTCATTCCGAAATGGGCAGAAGACAAAACTATAGGCACCAAGACCTATAACGCCAGAAATGAAACCTTACTGCAAAAGCCCACTTTTGCTGAGGCCACTGCCAAATGTCATTTTGGCGTCATTCCGGTATCGGAATTTTATGAGTCCAAATATTTTGACAATAAACCGCAGCGTTGGGGTGTAAGACGTAAAGATGGTCAGGCGACTTTTATTGCAGCTGTGTATGAGATTGCTCGGGTACAAGGGGAAATTGTACGCTCTGCCAGTATGATTACCATGGATGCAATTGACCATCCCATGATGAAGGAGTTTCATGAGCCGGGTAATATCAAACGCTCGGTTATTGTGATTCCACAGCAGCGACTGCAAGAATGGCTAACGCTAAGGCATCCGGATATTCGTAGCTTTGTAGAGGGCTTTCCGGTAGAAGATTTTGAATGCTCACATGTACCAAAAGAAAAAATCAAAAAAGTCAGTCCACAACTGAACTTTTTTGATTTTTAGAAAGCTCTGGCGAATTATTTATTATTATAAAGTATGCGCCAATTCGCCAGCGTCTATTTAAAATAAAAAGTAGGTCTTTAACGAGCTAAATTTTTGAAAATATGACGTAAACTTTCCATGGTTTTTTCAATTTGCAAAGGCGTCAGGCCTTCAAATGACTGTTCCAGTACGACATTGGTCAGATCATTGATCTTATGTGTCATTTGCATGCCTTTGTCAGTCAAAAATACTCGGGTAATCCGTGCGTCATCCTCACATGAATAGGTTTCAACCAGACCTTCGTCTTTTAAGCGGTAGACAATTTTAGTCGTGGTCGACATTTTAGAAACAACCATCTCTGACAAATCAGAAACACTGGCATGCGGTTTGGCTTTTAGTGCAAGAAGGATGCGGCGGCGGGAATTGTCAACACCATACTTTTTTAGTGCATGATCGACATTAACGACGTATTGAGCATGAACCTGAGTTACCCAATAATATGGAAAGTTTTCTAAATTAAATTCTTCCGTACACGGCAAAAATTTTGCATATTTCTTAGTCATGAAATGTTCCTTGTATTTATTTTTCTAGGGCCCTTTCATTTTATGAAAAAGTTTATGCATATTTCAACCTTTATTTTAAAAATGTTAAAGCGCTAACACTTTTTAGTTTTGCTTAACATCCCAAGGAGTTGATCAGTTCTGCATGTGAGCCTTATCTGGCGCGAAGATTGTTCTTTAAAATCGGATGAAAGGCGATAATATTTTGTATAAATTTAATTCCTCATTATGTATTTCGTGAGTAGAAATGTTTTCCAAGACTTTTTATTGTTCTTAAGCAGCCTGTCTGAATAGGTTTTAATGCAAATAATTGTATTTCAATAAATTAATCGATTTAAGAAATATAGGGTGATTGAGTGGTTTTAGTCAATATAGTAAATGATTATTTACAGCTATATTTTTAAGTGATTGTTCTTTCAATAAAAAAATAGTTTATGCTCTAATCTTTAAGTGACCTTAAAAATAATAGCCTAATCAAACTAAATTCTGTTTATTTTTAATTCAATTCGAATAAATGATGTAGAAAAAATTAAAATTAATCAGTTTCAGCATCAATCAGTTAATCATAAAAGTCTCAATAAAATCATGATCATGTAATTTTTTTGTAAATTAATACATTACAAAATACTCAGTTTATGCATAATGGAATAGTCTTAAGTTGCATAGGTTAAATTTTAATGGATCCCTCGCCGTGCGTTGATCTTCCATCTCTATTTCTAGCTTACTCGAACGGGGTCATTCTCTAATGGAATTTTTATTAGATCCCGGAATCTGGGTAGGTTTAATTACTCTTATTATTCTTGAAATTGTTTTAGGTATTGATAACCTAGTCTTCATTGCCATTCTGGCTGAAAAACTTCCTCCTGAACAACGCGATAAAGCACGTGTTATTGGTTTGTCTCTCGCATTATTCATGCGTCTAGGCCTGTTATTTGCCATTGCCTGGTTGGTCACTTTGACACAACCATTGATTACTGTGTTTGACTGGACCTTCTCCGGTCGGGACCTGATCTTGTTATTTGGTGGCTTGTTCCTGGTGTATAAGGCCGTTACTGAGCTGCATGAAAAGATTGAAGGTAAACCTGAAGTTACAGTGTCTACCAATGTGGTATATGCAAGTTTCACTGCTGTTGTTGCACAGATTGTTGTTTTAGATGCCGTTTTCTCTTTAGATTCAGTGATTACCGCCATTGGTATGGTCGACAATATTTATGTCATGATGGCTGCAATGATTGTTGCAATGGGCGTGATGCTACTGGCATCGAAACCATTGACCAACTTTGTGAACCGCCATCCAACCGTGGTGATTCTGTGTTTAAGCTTCCTGCTTTTGATTGGTATCAGTCTGATAGCAGAAGGTTTTGGTTTCCATATTCCAAAAGGCTATATCTATTCAGGTATTGGTGTTGCGATCATAATCGAAGCATTCAACCAGTTCGGTCAGCGTAATGCTGCTAAACATGAATCCAAGATTCCTTTGCGTCATCGTACGGCTGACTCGATCCTGAAGTTAATGGGTGGCAAGCTAGAGACGACCGACAGTCAAAATAATCAGGCACAAGAAACCTTTGCAGATGAAGAACGCTATATGATTGGTGGGGTGCTTACCCTTGCAGAGCGTTCAGTCGCTTCGATCATGACGCCGCGCGGTCAGATTTCATGGGTTGATCTGGAAGATAGCCCAGAACAGATCCGTGAAAAAATTCTGTCTGTTCCACACAGTCTGTTCCCGGTATGTCGCGGTAGCCTAGATAAGGTGATTAGCGTAGTACGTGCCAAAGAATTATTGGATGTACTGGAAGAGCCGGAAGAATTAAAAGCACTGATTAAACGTCATCGCCCAATTTATATCTTTGAAAAGATGAAAGTTATTGACGCGATTAATACCTTGCGTACTTCTAAAGGTTCTTTGGTCTTGGTGAGTGACGAGTTTGGTAATGTACAGGGTCTGATTTCACCGCTAGATGTATTTGAAGCAATTGCTGGTGAATTCCCGGATGCAGACGAACAGCTAGATCTAGTTAAAATCGATGATACGCACTGGATTGCATCGGGCATGTTAGATCTTTATCAGCTTGAGCTTGAGCTTGGCATGATTGATCTGATTGATGAAGATGCCGGTTATATCAGTGTGGCGGGTTTGATTCTGGATAAAACCAACAGTACGGTTGAAGTGGGCACCGAGTTAAATTATCAAGGTGTGCAGTTCAAAGTCACTGAAATTGAAAGCAATCGTATCAAGTCGGTCAGCATTCATTACGTAGGTTAAACAGGTGTTCTAAACACGTTATTTGTTCAAATTCTAAAAGTCAGTTGCTTTATTGGCAGCTGGCTTTTTTAATGCATGTCTGTTGAATGTGGCTCATTAAAATAATATGAGCCTTCGTTTAAACTGATTTTTATCAGTTTATTCATACTATTAGTCATGTTCCCGATTGAGCTGAATATCCGGATATTGCAGTGAGATTTTGAAGCCGAAAAAGTCAAGTCAGCAATCGAAAATAAGCATGATCAAGCATCAAATATTGATTCATGTAACCTGTTAATCAAAACTTAAAAGTCATATTTAAATACTGACAAAAAATTGAACTACAATTCACATGAACTAGATTTGCATGATGCAAACAGATCTTAAGTAAAATGGAAACCGTTTGTGTGGAAATCACTAGATAAGTTGCATGAAGCCTACTCAGTTCAGAATAAAACTACTCAAAAATGATCTCCGAAAGAGCTAGACAAAACATTTCTAATGAGGTCAATAGAGCAAATGAGCAGGATCAATCTAAATAGGGGCGTTTATCTATTCAAGAGAATAAACACCCTGTGAAGCGACCAGTAAACTAAATGGATTCTGGCAGAATTTTAAAGTTGGCGTATTTTCGGATTGTTTCAGTATTGAGTTGGTGGATTTCATCCAGAAAGGCGACATTAAAACTGCCTAACTGTTGTGCGCGTTCAAATGCCAATTGACCGGCAATTGCAAAATGTACATGTGCCGTTAATGCAGCAAGGGCTGGAGACGTTACTGCACTATAGGCAGCGATCAGTGCACCGAGTGCACATCCCATCGCCGTGATTCGGGGCTGTAAAGCAGAACCGCCTGACACCTGTATCACAGGATAGTCTTTCGAAATAATGTAATCAGATTCACCGGAGATTGCGATACATTCACAATGATCCAGCAAACTTCGCGCCTGTAAATAAACATCCGCACTGTCTACTGTGCTGTCTACACCCTTGGACTCGATCTGCTTGCCAGCCAAAGCACCAATTTCAGAGGCATTGCCACGCAAAATGGCAGGATGGAAGTGCATGAGTTGATCTGCGATGCCTGAACGCCAGTGCAGAACTGTTCCATAACCGACCGGATCAAGCACCCACGGTTTTTGCAATTGATGTGCAGTTTTCGCAGCAAGCTGCATCGCCTGAACCTGCTCTGTCGTCGGTGTACCCAGATTCAGACTGATCGCTGTAGCAATCTTGGCAAAACTTTCAGCTTCAAACGGATTGTCGATCATGGCCGGAGAAGCATGCGCAGCCAGTACAATATTGGCGACATAGTTGCTGGCCACCGTATTGGTCATGATATGCACCAGGGGCTGCTGTTGCTGAAGTTTCAACCAGGCCTCACAGATCTGATCCAGAAGCGTTTGCTGTAGTGCTTGCGTAGAAGTCGTCATAATGGTCATTTAGAATAAGAGAAAGATTCGTTGTATTCGGTCAGCGGGTAAAATAATGGTCTTGATGCTTGCAGCTACGACAGAACAGGCTGACATAATCACTGGCATCATAATCCACCGACAGTTCCTGTGAGCCGCAGTGCATACAACGTTTTTGGGAATAAAATTTCAGGCGAGGTTCGATCTTATGCCACGAACGCCACACCGGCTGAAAGAAGATATTTTCATCATAGCCCAGAAAACGGTAAAACAAGATTTCGCTCATCTTGCTAAATGCCAGTTGAGGTGGTCGAGGCAAAGTAGAGGTTTCCCATTTTTCCGTCACGGAACGTTCGCGATACTGCTGTAAGGTTTTTTTCAGCAGATTGGTATTAATAAAGTTTTCATTGCGAGGCTTAAGGGCTTTTTGTTTATACAGATATTCAAGTCCTGTTTGTACCAGATAATAAATCTGGCCCACAGCAAGTACATCCAAAAGTCGATAGCAAAAGGTCTGAAAGCTCTGATTTCCGGCAATCTGCACATTCCAGCTACGGCAATAGAATTGGGCAAACTGAATAATTTCTTCATACAGCAGGCAATAGAGTGCATCTTTGACTTCATCTGCACTTTTAAAGGGCACACCTTGGCTCAGGTTTTGATAAAACCAATTGCGCAGCTGCTGGGTAATGCTGAACAGGGTCGGTTCAGAATAGCCATCCAGTCGCACATTTATATAATAATGCTGATTTTCCTGCTGGAGATCTTTGGGAATCAGAACCTGATCCCTGATTAGGATTTTTACCAGACCATGTTGGAACAGATAATTGGGACTGATGGAATAATATCGAATTTGATGCCAGTCAATATATTCACGGTGCTGACTATATTCCTGCACCTGTTCATCCAGAACCGAAAGTAAAAACAGCTTATTGATAAAACTGAGCTGATTCAGCTCAAGAACCGGCCGATCCTGTTTTTTATGATATTGACGGTTTTCCTGTAAACGGACTTCCTTGAGCATTCGTTTACGCTGCGCCAGACAGTGTTCACAATAACAATTGTGCTTTTGATCGGAATAAAGCTGATGCTGGCAATGACTGCATTCATGATAGCTCAGTTCCTGATCATATTGCTCTGCCTCAATCCAATACATCGATGCCTTACACAGCGGGCAGTGAGTACTTTCATCAAGCTGTTTTTGCAGAACACTGAATACCATGGTCGCGAGCAACTCTAGAATGGAAGGGCATTTGATTATACACGGCTGATGAGATGCAAACGTAGTGGACTGGTGCAATTTTTCTAAATCAAAATTAGTCACCCAAACAGGAGAAGAGCTACCGAAGTAGCTCTGATTTTAAAAACATGAAATGACGTTTTTTAAACCGGGCAGGGTAATGTGTCGTCCTCCTCGCCGCGGTGTTTGGCATGAATTAAGGCCTGAACCTTTTTAGAGGGCACTTTTTTGGCACCGAGTGCATCGTAGGTGTTGAGAATGGCAGTCACTTCATGGGCCTGAAGCGGAATGCCTTCACAGCTCATCAACAGGGCAATCACTTTATGGTCAATATTGGCCTGATCCAGGGTCTGCAAAGTTTTGATATTTTCGATCCGTACAACATGCTGTTTTAAATACATGGCTCACCTCATCATCGTTATCATTATTCTTTCATTGGAAGTGTGGAAAAACACAGTTTAACTGTAGCAAGAAGTGTGCTCATTTATTAATCAGAATTTATTCGGTACTCAGCAAATAAAATTATATATTTTTAAATCAGTTATTTATGAAAATGTAAGAAATTATGATCCTGACTATTTTTATGGCACAGATATTTCTTATGTAGAGTCGAGTGCTGCTCAATTAGGCAGAATGCATTGAAAGTGGTGCATGAAATGCCCATATTAGATCTAACAATACAAATGCACAGACAGCGTTTAAAACTTGGCGTATGATTTTGACATGAACAATGTCGAACACGATAAAAGATTAGGACAGGACATGAATATTGCGGCAAACCCGGTGATCGAAGCGGATCAAACCATTTATTTAAAAGACTATCAAAAACCTTCCTTTATTGTTGATTCCATCGACCTGAATATTCAAGTCTATAGTGACCACAGTCTGGTCAGCAGCAAGCTGGAGATGCAGCGCCAAACTGCTGGCGATCTGGTTCTGCTTGGCCGCGATCTAGAGCTGCAATCGATTAAGTTAAATGGTCAAACCCTGAATGCAACTGACTACAGTCTTGATGCTGAACAACTGGTGATTGCCAATGCGCCTGATCAAGTGTCGCTTGAAATCGTGGTTAAAATTCATCCTGAAAGTAATACCATGCTGGAAGGTCTGTATCAGGCCAGTTCAGATCTGTTTGTGACCCAAAATGAACCAGAAGGGTTCCGTAAAATTACTTTCTATCCAGACCGTCCTGATGTGTTGTCGGTCTTTACAACGCGTGTAGAGGCAGACAAGAAATATCCGGTCTTGCTCGCGAATGGTAACCTGCTGGAAACCGGTGAAGTAGATGAAAAGCGTCACTATGCCGTGTGGCAGGATCCAACCAAGAAACCGAGCTATTTGTTCGCCTGTGTCATTGGTGATTTGGCAGTGATGAAAGATTCTTATGTCACGTCAGAAGGCCGCAATGTGGCTCTGGAAATCTACGCAGAAGAAAAAGATATTCCAAAATGTAAGATTGCCATGGAAGCGCTCAAACATTCCATGCGCTGGGATGAAGAGCATTATGGTCTGCCTTATGATCTGGATAACTACATGATTGTGGCGACCAGTGCATTCAACATGGGTGCCATGGAAAATAAAGGTCTGAATATCTTCAATACTTCATGCGTGCTAGCCGATGAAGAGTACACCACTGATGCCGCAATCATGCGGGTGCAGTCGGTGATTGCCCATGAATACTTCCATAACTGGACCGGTAACCGGATTACCTGCCGTGACTGGTTCCAGTTGTGTTTAAAAGAAGGTCTAACTGTATTCCGTGACCAGTCTTTCTCGGAAGATTTACAGTCGGCTGCGGTACAACGTATTGATGATGTAGCAGTTCTCAAAGCGCATCAGTTCCCCGAAGATTCAGGGCCGCTGTCGCATCCACCGCGTCCAGATCATTTTGTAGAAATTAACAACTTCTATACCGCCACCGTTTATGAAAAAGGTGCGGAAATTAACCGCATGATGGCGACCTTGCTTGGCAAGGAAAAATTCCGTCAAGGAACTGATGAGTATTTCCGCCGTCATGATGGTCAGGCGGTAACGGTTGAGGATTGGGTGGCCGCGCTTACAGCCGGTTCAGGTGTAGATCTTTCTAACTTCCTGACCTGGTACAACCAGCCAGGTACGCCTAAACTTCAAGCAAAAGCTGAATATGATGTAGAGACCCAAATCTATCGCCTCAGCTTTAAGCAAAGCCTGAAAACCCATGCTAAATATCCAAATCTGAAAGCAGTACCCATTCCAGTGGCTTTGGCACTGTTTGATGCTGAAAGCGGTGAGCAGCTAACGCTGAACTCTGAGGCACTCTTTGAAAATGGCGTCAAAGATGGCGTGTATCTGTTTGATCAGGATGAAGCCACGATCGAATTTAGCGGTGTGACAGCAAAACCGGTGGTGTCCTTGCTGCGTAATTTCTCTGCACCGGTGAATCTGGACTTTGACTATTCAGAAAAAGAACTGGCTTTCCTGTTGCAATACGAGACCAATGGTTTTAACCAGTGGCAAGCAACTCAGACCTTACTCGAGCGTATCTTGCTGGATGACCAGCCTGCAGAAATTTATATCGAGGCTATGCTCAATACCTTGCCGGATGTGATTGAGAAAGATCCGCTGTTGGCATCACGTCTGTTTGATATTCCGTCGGAAGGTTATTTAGGTAGCCGTATTGATCAGGATTATAATCCAGTCATGATTCAGGAAAAACGTGAGGCTTTGCTGCATACCTTGGCACGCGCATTTGGGGAAACAGCGAAAGAAACTTATCTGAGTCTGGATCCAGATCTGCAATCTGAATTCTCGCAAGCAATGGGCGTGCGCGCCTTAAGAAACATCATGCTGACGATGATTGCTCGTCAGGGAGATGCATTTGCCTTTGATTTAGCCCATGAGCAATATCACACAGGCAATATGTCTGAACGTTTGGGTGCGCTGAAAGTCTTGGTCTGGAATGATGCACCACAAGCAGAAGAAGCTTTGGCAGATTTCTATAGCCGCTTTGAAGATGAAGCCTTGTCTTTAGACCAATGGTTTATGGTTCAGGCAGCACATCCAAAAGCAACGGATGTAACGATTGCGTATCTGACCCAGCATCCGGATTATGATTTGGCGGTGCCTAACCGTATCCGTGCAGTGAGCGGGGGGCTGAATGCTAATCCGGTCAATACCTGGAGCTTTGGCGTGCAGCATTTTATTGGACTGGCAAAATATCTGGACGAGAAAAATCCGATTGTAGGCTCACGTTTGCTACAGGTATTGTCACGCTGGTATACCTTGGCAGAACCGCAACGCAGTGAAGTGAAAGCACAGCTTGAAACCTTAAAGCCACTGGTTAAATCTAAAAATGTGTCTGAGACACTCAATAGTATGCTCAGCGTATAATATTTATTGTTAAAAAAACCGGATCGACATGATCCGTTTTTTTTTACTTTTCAAATGCTGTCTTTAAATACAGTTGAATTTCCCTAAAGGCCGAGTTAAGTATCAAAGGGTGTTACAGTATGATTATATGGAAAAGAGTATTTGTTTATTAAGCTGTAAGCTAGGTAAAGGGATCTACAGATTCGCTTACTAGAGGTTGTCCAAGATATGTTAGTGAAAATTGAAGATGGTTTTTATTTAAATAGCCAGCATATTATTGCCGTACATGTCAGCAAGAATCCTGAAAATGGCTTACTTGAAATCTCCATTCAATATACGCCGCATTCCATTCAGCAGGTCGGAGAATACAAAAAAGTATTTCAAAGCCAGCTTGATGCTGAAATTTTCTTAAGTGAGTTAAATCAAAAACTTCGCTAAAAGCCTGCATCATACAGGCTTTGATCAAGCATCTTATTGTCTGACGATGAGTACTGGAATAGAGGAAAGTGCCAGAACATTTTGAGCGACACTGCCCAGCATAAGTTTTTGCAGACCTTTACGACCATGTGAACCCATAATGATCATATCGGTCGGGGATTCATTTGCAGCCTGCATAATGCCTTCTGACGGTGCCATGCCATGCAGGATTTTTGTCGTCACCTGGAGGCCATCACGAACAAAGTTCAGTTTCAGTTCATTTAAACGATCAAGTGCATTTTGTTCTGCATGCATAAAGTAATCTGTGACTGCTGGAGCAACTTTGTAAAAATCTACGCCCTTAAAGGGATCTACCGCAATCACACTGAGTAAAGTGACATGGCTATGAAATACTTTGGCCAGTTCCAGGGCGTGATCTGCGGCAGCATAGGAAATCGAGGACTCATCGAGTGCTACGAGAAGATGATCATAGTTATTCATGGTGCTTCCTCATATTTATTATTGCAGTAAGCGGGGGGTGGTTTGAGCGAGTAAATCTCCACAGCATGTTTTGCTAGAGGTTCAAATGTAAAGTAGCAAGTACTGCGCATCTTGAAGATGCGCAGCGTCAGGATTATTTTTTCACGATCAGTACGGGAATTTCACTCGCACCCAATACATCTTGTGCAAAGCTGCCCAGAATCATTTTCTGGAAGCCTTTACGGCCATGAGAACCCATAACAATCAGGTCTGCTTTCACTTCACCCGCGGTTTCAGCAATATGCTCTGCATTGACTAAACCTGTGACAATGCGGGATTGCGCTTCAATACCTTCACCGGCTGCGATGGCAGTGGCTTCTTTCAGGGCCTTTTTGGCATTGGCATGTGCCTCGATAAAATATTCCTTCATGATAGAGGAGCTGTAATAAAAATCAGCCTCGGTAAAAGGATCTTCTGCGATCAGGCTGATCAGGGAAAGCTGACTACCGAATGCCTTGGCAATTTTGGCAGCATGTCGTACTGCAGAAAAGGAAATTTCTGAACCGTCCACTGGGACTAAAATATGTTGATAGGCCATGGCTTTTCTCCGCAGGTTGTCTGATTTTTAGGCTTGGTTTATTGATAGCACAGTGCTGTGGCGGGTGCAATTGCAAAAAAGCGGTAAAATTGAAAAAACTCATTAAATTACAAATATTTTTCATGTAAAAGTGATAAAAAAACAGAGTAAAAAACTCGGATTTACAGTTTTAATGATCAAAAATAAGAGGATGAATAGTCCTCGTTTACAGCAGGATGGTTTAAACTGCCGTAGCCTGTTTTTAGATCATGTATAGGGGACAGTTTTGAGGTTTTTTGCCATTCATCTTTTGCTCATAGGTTCAGTTATTCTTTCCGGCTGTCAGACCGCACAGAACAGTAAAGTCATTGCCGGTGCTTTTAACCTGACCACAGGCTTGCAGCAAAAAGTGATGGATCGTTATGCGCCTGGTGCGGTTATCGTCCAGCAAAATATTACCTATGCGCCACAGCAGAAATTATCTCTGGATCTGTATCAGCCGCAGAATATTGCCAGTATTGGACCAAGACCGACCATTGTCTGGATTCATGGCGGCGGCTGGATTTCAGGTTCTAAAGAACATGCACGGGGTTATTTCAAGCTGCTGGCGGCACAGGGCTATAATGTGGTATCCGTGCAATATCAGTTTGCGCCACAAGCGACCTATCCAAGCCAGTTACACCAGATCAATCAGGCACTTGAATTTCTCGATACCTATGCAGACACCTACCAAATCGATGCCCAGAACTTATATCTGGCCGGAGATTCTGCCGGGGCGAATATGGCCAGCCATTACGCCGCGCTTTTGACCAATCCTGTATTTGCCGACCAATCTGGTATTCAGCCTCATCTGCAACCTGCTCAGCTTAAAGGTTTAATCTTGCATTGCGGAATTTATGACTTGGAAGCATTTGCCAGCAAAGCACCTGAAGAAATGAAAATTATCGAATGGGGTGTCTTTAACCTGATTCAGGCTTATACCGGCGAGCGTAAACATGATGCCGCATTTTTAAAGCAGATTTCTCCGATTCAGTATATTACGCCGTCTTATCCACCTGTCCTGATCAGTGGTGGGAATAAGGATTTTTTGACCGATACTCAGTCACTACCATTTGTAAAAGCTTTGAAGGAACAGCAGGTTGCTGTGACTGAAATATTTTATCCAGAGTCTAAGGCCTGGCTCATTCATGAATATCAGTTTTTTATGGGAAAAAAGGAAAGTCAGCAAACCTTTGTCAAAACCCTGGATTTTTTACATCAGCTTTCACCTTGAAGAGAAAACGGTGCAAAATGAATCTCTCAAGGTTGATCATGTCAGATCGTCCCGACAGCAATCATTGAAAAATAGTTTGGAGTTTAAAAAATGAATCCTGTGTCATGGGCATATTTATTGTTGGCGTTGGCTATTATTGCCGAAGTGACTGGATCAACATTTTTGGTGAACTCAGAAGGCTTTACCCGATTATGGCCATCTCTGGCGGTAGTCGTTTTATTCTGTATTGCGTTTTATTTGCTGTCTCAGGTCATTAAAGTAATCCCCTTAGGCATTGCATATGCGATCTGGGCGGGAGTAGGCATCGTTCTTACGGCAATCGTAGGCTATGTAATCTTTAAGCAGGCGCTGGATGTGCCCGCTTTTATCGGGATTGCACTGATCATTTCCGGTGTGGTGGTGATTAACCTGTTTTCCCAAACTGCCGGGCATTAAAAAGGCAGCAAAAGTAATTGCCTCATTTCTACAATAAGCTTACGCCACTTGCGGTTTAAGCTTAAACAGCAAATAAACCGTCAAACCAAGTAGCAGTCCCCAGAAAGCTGAACCAATACCGAAAAACTGAATATTAGAGGCACTAAACAGGAATGTCATCAGTGCTGCTTCACGGTCATGACTGTCCTGAAAAGCCAGCGCGATATTGTGGCCAATGGTGCCAAACAGGGCAATGCCTGCCAATACTGTAATCAGAATCCCCGGAAAAGCCATTAGTACACTGGTCAAGGTCGCAGCAAAAAAACCCATCAGGATATAAAACAGGCCGCAGCTCATACCGGCAATATAACGTTTGGCCGGATCAGGATGCGCTTGGACATCCAGGCTGACCGCCGCACTGATTGCGGCAAGATTGACACTAAAACAGCCAAAGGGCGCCAGCATCGTCTGTGTAATACCCGTCCAGCCTAGAATAGAATTTACTTTCGGCGGATAACCATAACTTTTGATGACGGCCAAGCCAGGCAGGTATTGCGATGCCAGATTAATCACCATTAAAGGTAAGGCCAGTCCTAAAACAGCTTGCAGGCTAAATTCAGGTGTAATCCATACCGGCTTAGCAATACTCCAGTTCAGTTGCGGAATAGTAAAATTAATAAAGAACGGACAGAGGGCAATAGCCATTAACACGGTAATCACGATGCTATACCGCGTACTCAGTTTTTTGGAAACCAGATAAATCGCCAGTACACAAAGCACAAATTCCCATGACTGTTGCAAACTACCAAACACAGAGATACCAAATTTCAGCAAGACACCTGCCAGCATGGCACTGGTCAAACTTTGTGGAATAAACTGGAAAATTCGCTCGAAAATTCCAAAAAATCCTAGACAAGCGATCAGAATGCCAGAAATCAGAAAAGCGCCAATTGCTTCCCCCAGACTATAGTGACCGGCAGAAGCAATGACCAGCGCCAGACCGGCAGTCGACCAGGCGGTTGAAATCGGATAGCGATATTTCCAGGAAAGCAGAAACCCGGAAACTCCAATGCCGATACCCAGTGCCCACAACCAGGAACTGATCTGTGCCTGATTGGCACCCAGGCTTTGCGCAGCTTCAATAACCAGTACGGCAGAAACACTGATACCAATCATGCAGGTAATAAAACCGGCCATGATGGCGGGAAAGGAGAGATCTTGTAAAAGTTTTGGCATCATCCATGACACTATTTTTAAATGCGTTTAAATCATACGCTTTTCACGTATCAACACAATGTTTTTAACAATTTTATCCAGAGGTCTGCTGGCTTGAAGCCGGTCATTGCTAGAAAGTGGAAGTCGCCAGTTTAAGGCCAAAACCGCAAAACAGGATCCCAACCGCCGCGACACAGCTGGCAGTCACTTTATAGTTCTGATTGAAATAGGAGGCCAGTTTTACACCAGAAAAAATCAGGATCGACAGATAGGTCATACTGATCAATTGCAAGATTACAGCCAGAAGCGTGAATGTCAGGGCTGGATAAGGATAGGCAGGATCGACAAACTGCACAAAAAAAGACAGATAAAACAGAATCGCTTTGGGATTTAAAATACTGATTGTGAGCGCTGTACGAAAGGGCTGAACAGATTCTACCGTATCTGGAGTCGTCTTTTTAATCTGGACGCGTTGTGATGACTTTTCCGGAAAGAAAGTCTGGTAGGCCGCAATGATTAGCTTGATACCCAAGTAACTGAGATAGATCGCTCCAATAACTTTCAGTGCAATAAACAGTACCGGAAAGGCATGCAGTAAAGAAGCTGCTCCCAATGCTGTACATATAATCAGGATCAGATCGCCCGTATAAACCCCCAAGGCACCCATATATCCCGTCTTAATCCCAAAGCGCGAAGCAATCGACATGACATACAGGGAATTCGGCCCGGGCAGTAGCACAATCAACGTGGTTCCAATGATAAAGGTCGTTAGATCTGTGATACCAAACACGAAAAACTCGCATGAACAAAAAAGCCGATGCGGCATTATAGCAACATCGGCTTGGAGAAATTTGCTAAATTTTCTTTAAATCTCAGTGGTACTCAGGAAAGTTTCACGTAATAAAGCAGCCAGTTGCTCACGGGCTTTAATGAAACCGTCAATGCCGCCTTGCAATAATTCACTGGCCATCGGATCCTGTTTCAGTTGTGCTTCAAAATCGGCAGGGCTGATTGGGCTGAGTTCACCTTGAACTTTAATATCTTTGGCTGAGAGTTGGGCCTGCACTTCACGCTGATCATTTTCCAGTTCGGCCAGCAGGTTTGGTGCTACCGTGAGCAGGTCACAGCCGCTCAAGCCTAGAACCTGATCAATACTGCGGAAGCTGGCACCCATGATTTCAGTCTGAATACCATGCGCTTTATAAAATTCATAAATACGCTTAACCGAAAGTACACCCGGATCTTTTTCAATCGGGTAAGACTCAACGCCTTCAGCTTTTTTGTACCAGTCCAGAATACGGCCGACAAAAGGCGAGATTAATGTTACTTTGGCATCAGCACAGGCATGGGCCTGATGCTGACCAAACAATAAAGTCAGATTGGTATGAATGCCTTGTTCTTCCAGCGCTTTTGCTGCCTGAATGCCTTCCCAGGTAGACGCGATCTTGATCAGAATGCGGTCTGAGTCAATTCCATATTGCGCATAAAGTGCCAGTAACTCTTTGGCTTTGGCAATCGTGGCTTCAGTATTAAAGGACAGGGAAGCATCGACTTCCGTTGAAACACGACCTTCAATCAGTTTTAAGATTTCTACACCAAATTTGACCGTTAAAATATCAATAGTCCGTTCAATCAGGGCGTCATCTGCATAGCCTTCTTGCTGGGCTTGCTGAAAAGCAGCTTCAATCAAGGCCTGATTTTCAGGTTGTTTCGCTGCTGCAGTAATCAGCGATGGATTGGTGGTTGCATCAAGCGGACGAAATTTTTCAATGGCACTCAAATCACTGCTGTCTGCCACAATGGTCGTCAAGTTTTTTAATTGGTTTAATGCAGTTAATGTCATTACGATCTAGTTCTATGGTTATTGCTTATGCTTTCTTATATATCATAAATGGCCGGTTTACCAAGTAGACTGTCGTTGAATTTCTGTGATTAATGCCCGGTTTTACGTTGTTTGCGCAAGTGATTAATCAAAAAATGAGCAGCTGTGCCTAATCGGGTTTCTCTGCTCCAGACCAGATCAACAAAATATTCAAACTTTGGGGTGAAATCGAGCAGGTTGAGAACCTGTAACTGATCTTGCAAATGTGGCTGCTCATTCAGCATTTCGAGTGGCAGAACCCCCCAGCCCAGACCTTGCTGAATCATGCTGCAAGCCGAATGATGATTGTCGGTGCGCCAGTAGTGTCTTGAAAAGAGCAGTTCCGGCTTGATGGTGCGATCCCGACTGGCCACCACAATCTGCCTGTTTTGTAAAATCTGTTCATAACTGACTTGATCGAACTGACTTAGGGGATGCTGTTTGGCGACTACAGCGACCAGTACCTCACGTTTTAATTCTACAAACTGTTCGCGCGTTTCCAGTTGTTCGCGTTCAAACATCAAGGCCAGCTGCGCTGAGCCCTCAAATAGCATACGATGTGCATCTTCCTGAGGTGCGCTAAATACATTGACTTGCAGTGCAGGGAATTCCTGCTCCAGCAACACAATATAATCGGTCCAGCGCGTATGCAGCAATTCTGAGACCACTACGATATTCAGTTCAGATTCCAAGCCTGAACTTAAGGCTTGAGCATGCTGTTTCCACTGATTCATTTCGACCAGAAGTTGCTGGGTTTTTTCATACAATACCTGCGCCTGTGCGGTCGGTTTCGGTTCACGGCCTACACGCTGAAACAGTTCCAGATTTAAATCAATTTCCAGATTGGCAATGGCCATACTGACTGCTGAAGGCACTTTACCCAGTTGACGGGCAGCCGCAGAGAAAGAACCGGTTTCCATTACGGTTTTAAACATCAGTAGCTGTTCTTGATTAACATTCATAATTTTATCTTTCATTTTTATTGATAGATTCTAACTCGAATAGTCAGATTTAAAGAAATAAAATTCTTGCATCATGTAATGAATTGAGCTGATTTGATATGTTAATTTCTAAAAGAAGATTGATTCATGCTGCCTTATATGAAGGCATTCTGCTGGTCGTGATCGCTGTCCTGCTAAGTACATTGATGCATATGCCGCTTGAGGTCACCGGTGCACTCGGGATTGCCATGGCTCTGACTTCAGTACTCTGGAATATGCTGTTTAATCATTATTTTGAAAAATTTGAAGCTAAACATCGTTTAAAAAGAAGCGTTAAAGTGCGGATTGCCCATGCAATTGGCTTTGAAGGCGGTTTGATGCTAGCGACTATTCCAATGGTGGCTTATGCCTTACACATGAGTCTGGCTCAGGCCTTTCTGCTGGATTTGGCTTTGACCCTTTGTATCTTGGTGTATACCTTCATTTTTCAGTGGATTTATGATCATCTAGAAGCCAGACTGGGGCTACAGCCGGATTATCGGAAAATCTCATCATAAAATACGCCATAAAAAATACCACACAGTTCAGACTCCCTTTTCAGAATGCGAAAGATGAAATATTCAGCGATGAGGACTTGATCAAGTCCTCATTTTTTATGCTCGAACCCAACTGAAAATTAAGCTATAAAACTTTGATTTTTTATTTTAATTTTTAAATTTATTGGGGAATTCAATGCTATTTAGACGAGCGATCTTGTTAGTGTCCATCGTGTTGCTGATGTGGGGGTGGAGGAGGTGAGAGCAGTACGCCACAGCAGACGCTTCCGGATCCCGTAATTTCACCAGGTTCGGGTGAGCAGCTGAGCAAAATTGCAGAGTTTAAGGTTCTGGATGTGGGTTCAGAATTAACAGCAGGGAATTTTGGTCTGAAAACCTGGAATTCCACCGCCATGGTGGTGAATGGCGATGTGCTTTATATTGCCAATAGTCAGGCCGAATCGAATATTTTACGTTATGACTTAAAACAAAAACGTGCACTCAGTGCGATTGATCCTGTGAAAATTTCGGGTCTGGCCAAAAAATGGGACAGTCTGAATGATCTGGAAATTCAAGCCGGGCGTTTGTATGTGGCCAATTATGGCTCGAACCGAATTGATATTCTAGATATTAGTAGTGAACAGCCGAGCTTCATTATGGCACTCGGTACAGGTGTGTGGTGGGGCGATGCGCTTAATTATTCGCTGGTACATAGCAATGCAGTGACTGCTGACGACCGTTATGTGTATGTACCTGATATTGAAGGCCGGATCAATGTCTGGCGTCAAAGTGATGTGACTGCGCAAAACCATTTAAAGGCCCGCAAATTTGCACGGCTCAGCTTGCCGGGCTGTGCACGCAACTGTAATGCACGTATGGAGGTTATGGGCGACTATCTGTACACCAGTCTGCCCGATGGTATGACTTATGTCCATGATATCAATCAGATTCAGGAAAATGGAAATAATATTACGCCTATTTTAACAGAAACCAATTTGTCGGCAGTCATGCATCGCCATAACGATGGCTTAGTTTATGTTTCACGGAATGATGGCACTGTAGAAAGTTACCGGGAAAAATCCTTTAATCTAGACTCTATCTTACCCAATAAAAGTGAGGATACCTTCCGAGACTATATTTTAAAAGGGCAAAACCAGAGCAGCCGAATAGCTAAAGCCAGCGATCTTTATATTTATGGTCAGAATCTGCTGCATATGGCCAATCAGAAAATTCATATTCTGCCAATGCTGACCTTGCAACAGAATAAATCCACACAGCTAAACCAAGCTATGATTTTAACCGAATCTCAGGCACGCGAGAGAAGCCGTGTCTTGCAGGATGGTGAATCATGGGAAACCTTGACCAATAGCAGCCAGCGTCATGTCTATATGGACAAGATTTTATCGGCAACTCTAAATGGCAACCGCCTGCATTTGCAAAGCTACAGTGCTGTGCCTGTACGTGATTTGCAGATTCGTGCCAAGATTAAAAACTCAGAAGACTGGGTGATTCTGGCTAAGCTGGATCAGTTGACGCCATTTTCGAAGGCAAATTTTGGTCTCAAGTTGACCGATCAATCCCGTTTCCCGTTGCTTGATGGCACAGGCTCGATCCAGCTCGCAGGTCTGAGTCAGACCACGCAAAACCCAAGCAATGTTTTTGATCTGAAAATTAGCTCTGAGACCGATGAGCACGTCAAAAAGCTGAATCAGATTAAAGCCAAATGGAAAATTTATTTTGGCACCTATGATGAACCGAATAAATGGTGTCGTATTACGCCGGTCTATGCCCGGGAATGGGTCATGATGATGACCAATCTGGCCTATATGCTCAGTACTCCAGAATTTGAAACCTTATGGTTTAACCATAAAGCGGTCATGGGACACGATTTTTTTGGCAATGATGGTCAGGTAGAAGGGCCGAATGGTTTCTTTCAGCCAGAAGATTATGTCCGGATCTATCGGGAAATTCTTAACCGCAATGAAATTAATCTTGGCATTACCAATATGGGTGGTGGTTTAGGTGGTGGAGCAGTGCTGGGAGTAGATACCTGGTTGTTCTATGGACATTATCGACTCTCAGGCTATCGAATTATTGCGCATGAATTTGGTCATCATTGGGGCGGGCATAACAGTGCATGGGCCATGTCGAATTATGGCTTTGAAGCTATGGTCGATTGGTTAAACTTCTATTTCCAGCGCCGTCCAGGCTCAATTCCTTATATGGACCCAAACGTGAATACTTTTCACTTAACACCGGACAGCGCGCTTTGTCAGGGGGTAAACCAAAATATGGTAAAAGGTGTGGCATTGACTGCGCCGTGGAATAAAGTAGATGAATACTTCAAAAACAACCCAATGCCAAAGCAATAAGTCATAAAAAAAGCCCCTCATTTGAGTAATGCCAGTCAGTTAAGAAATTGACTGGCATTTTCTTGGATATTTTTGTG